>CAVCCW010000001.1:0-121961 GCA_963600825.1 Bacteroidaceae bacterium
TGGCTGATGTATCCGGTATTGTTCTGACCAAGCTGGATGGAACAGCCCGCGGCGGTGTTGTATTATCTATCAAAAATGACCTGAAGCTGCCGGTAAAATTCATCGGCGTCGGCGAAGGCATAGATGACTTACAACCGTTCTCTGCCACCGCATTTGCCTCCTCCCTGTTTGATTCGGTTTCCGAAGAAGAGCAGGAGGCCCTGGAGCGAAAGATTGAAGAAAACATGAATCTGTCTGCCCTGCCGGAAGAAACTCCGGATGAGGAGCGGGAGCTGACCAAGAAAGAAGAAAAAGCCAAGGCAAAAGCGGAAGCAGAAGCAGCAAAGGCTGCAGAAGAAGCCGCTCGCGCTGCGGAAGAAGAAAAAGCCCGTCGGAAAGCCGAACAGAAAGCCAAAGAGCAGGCTAAGAAAGAGGCTTACCGGAAACAGCTGGAAGAAGAGGCTGCTGCCCGTGCAGCTGCAGAAGCTGCCGAAGCAGAAGCAAATGAAGCTACCGCTTCTCCAACAGTAGAAGTTGTTCCGGAAAAAGAACAGGAAAAAGTACCGCAAAAACCGGCAATGACCGCTGCCGAAGAAAAAGCAGCCAAAAAAGCAGCAAAAGAAGAAGCGAAAAAGCAGGCGGAAAAAGAAAAAATTGCCCGCATGATTGCCAAAGAGCGGGAAAAGGAAGCCATCCGCCACGAAAAACGGATGGCAAAGAAAAACAGAGGATAAACTATGATCTTTTTAATTGCTACCCAGAATCAGCATAAGAAAAAAGAGTTTGATCGTATTTTGGCCCCTTTAGGAATTGAAATCAAAACGGCCGGGGACTTAGGACTATCCCTTCCCGATGTGGAAGAAACCGGCAGCAGCTTTGAAGAAAATGCACTGCTGAAGGCACGAAGTGGATGTCTGGTCAGCGGTCAGCCGACCCTGGCAGATGATTCCGGTCTTTGTGTAGATGCACTGGGCGGTGCCCCGGGCATTTACTCCGCACGGTACAGCGGTGGAGATGACGAAGCCAACAATGACAAATTGCTGGCAGAGCTGGAAGGGGTTCCGGAGGAAAAGCGTACGGCTCATTATGCCTGTGCTATTGCGGCGGTTTTCCCGGATGGACGCGAATTTGTTGTCTTGGGAACCGTGGATGGCCACATTGGTTTTTCCCGTCACGGACAGGGCGGCTTTGGCTATGACCCTCTGTTTTATTATGGAGACAAAACCTATGCGGAAGTGCCGCCGGAAGTCAAAGATCAAACCAGCCACCGCAGCGTGGCATTACATAAAATGTGTAAGTTGTTGAAAGAGGAACTTAAGAATGACCAGTAAAGAAAGAGCGGCACTCCGCGCAAAGGCGCATGCCCTGACGCCCATTACCCAGATCGGGAAAAACGGCATCAACGCGGATCTGATTCGCCATGTAGATGAAGCCCTGACAGCCAGGGAATTAATTAAAGTAAAGGTTTTATTGGAAACTACGCCCATCCGTCCAAAGGACGCCGCAGTAGAACTGGCCGCTGCCACCGGCGCAGAAATCTGTGGGGTTGTCGGCGGTGTCATTATCCTGTACCGTTATAGTCAGGAATTGCATGACAAGGAAAAACAGAAAAAAGCCAATATCCGCAGAGCGGAAAAAGTTAGCCGGCAGAATGCCCGGGACAAAGCCCGCCGGGAATATCTGGCGGCCAAGAAGAAGGAAAGACAACGTGGATAACATCGGCGTTTTCGGCGGAACCTTTAATCCGCCCCACTTAGGACATCTTCATATTGCAACTGCTTTTTTACAGGCCTTTCAGCCAGAGGAACTGCTGATTATTCCGTCTTACGTTCCGCCGCATAAGGCCAGTCCGGAACTGGCTTCCGGAGAAGACCGCCTGACTCTTTGCCAGCAGACCTTTACCGATCCCAGATGCAAAATTTCAGATTTGGAGTTGCAACGGAAGGGCCGTTCCTATACAGTGGATACGCTGGAAGAATTAAAAGCCCAATATCCTGGAAAAGAGCTCTACTTCTTAGTAGGAGATGATATGTTGCTGTACCTGCCGCACTGGCGGGAACCGGAGCGGCTACTGGAACTGGCACACTTTGTTTCGGCTGTGCGTTCTGACCGGACCTCCGTTTCGGATCTGGAGCAGTTTGCACAGCAGCAATATCCGGCACAATATGCCGCCGGACGCTTTCACTTCCTGCAATTGGACCCCTTTGAAGTCAGCTCTACGGAGCTCCGGAACAAACGCAAGGCCGGAGAAGCCCTGACAGGGCTGGTTTCACCGGAAGCAGAAGAGTATATTAACCGTAAAGGACTGTACTTATGATAGAACGGAAAGACGAACTGGTTCAGCTGTTACAACAAAAGCTGAAACCTTCTCGGTTCCGCCATTCCCTGAATGTGGCCGATGCCGCCCGGCAGCTGGCGGAACGGAATGGCGTTGACCCGGACAAGGCATACCTGGCAGGGCTTCTGCATGATATTGAAAAGAATGCCTTACCAGAGGAACAGCAAAAATACCTGTTCCAGCTGGGTGCTCCGGTTCCCGATGCCGTACGCAACAATCCAAAGCTGTGGCATGGCCCGGCAGGCGCCTGTTACGTCCGGGACGAACTGGGAATTACTGACCCGGAAGTACTTTCCGCCATTCAATACCACACCATCGGGAAAAAAGACATGACCACCCTGGAAAAGATCATCTATACCGCTGATCTGATTTCCGTAGAACGCTCCTACCCGGACGTGGACAAGGTCCGCGCCGCCGCTCTTCAAAATTTAGATGAAGGCACTTTTCTTGGAGCCCAATTTACTTTGCAAAAGCTGCTGGCCCAGCGCCAGCCCTTAAATGCCGATACGCTGGAGTTATACAACCAGCTGGCCGAACAATTCTTAGCGGAGGAACGCGCATGACAAATCTTGAACTGGCTCAAAAGATAGCCACTATCCTGGACGACAAGAAGGCCATTGATGTTCGCATTAAAAAGGTAGGAGATTTAACCGTTCTGACAGAATATTTTGTTATCTGTAACGGTACCTCCAATACGCACATCAAATCCCTGGCAGATGAAGTAGAATTCAAACTAAAGCAGGAAGGCGTAACCGGCCATCTGGAAGGTAAAACATCTGATTGGCTTCTGGTTGATTTTGGCAGCGTCATTGCCCATATTTTTCTGCCTGCCGCCAGAGAACAGTTTAATCTGGAACGCCTTTGGGCAGATGCGGAAGATATTCCAATTGCTTAAGGCTGACTCGCCGAAGAAACAAAGAAAAACGCATAGTAACAATTCTAAAATAGAAGGAATGTTGACACATGAAAGCATACAATTTTAAGGAAGTAGAAGAAAAGTGGCAGAAAAAGTGGGAAGACGCCGGCGTCTTTCATGCAGAAGACGGTTCTGACAAGCCGAAGTTTTATGGCCTGGTAGAATTCCCGTATCCCTCCGGGGCGGGCATGCATGTAGGACACATTAAAGCGTATTCCGGTCTGGAAGTGGTTTCCAGAAAAAGACGGATGCAGGGTTATAACGTCCTCTTCCCAATCGGGTTTGATGCCTATGGTCTGCCAACGGAAAACTACGCCATTAAAACCGGTATGCACCCAAGAGAAGTAACAGACAAGAATATTGCGCGCTTCTCTGACCAGTTGAAAAGAGTCGGATTCTCCTTTGACTGGAACCGTGTCATTGATACCACGGACGAAGATTACTACAAGTGGACGCAGTATATTTTTCTGAAGATGTTTGATCACGGTCTGGCCTTCCGGGACAAGACCCTGGTTAACTACTGCCCGTCCTGTAAGGTTGTTCTGTCCAACGAAGACTCCCAGGGAGGCCATTGTGATATCTGCCATTCTGAAATTGTGCAGAAGTCCAAAGACGTTTGGTATCTGCGGATTACCGAATATGCTGACAAGCTGCTGGAGGGTCTGGAAGAAGTAGATTATTTGCCAAACATTAAGCAACAGCAGATTAACTGGATTGGTAAATCCGTTGGTGCGTTTGTAGACTTCCCGGTGAAGGGCTCTGATGATGAAACGCTGGAAGTTTACACTACCCGTCCGGACACCCTGTTTGGTGTTACCTTTATGGTTATGGCGCCGGAACATCCTATGATTGACCGGTATGCTGACCGCATCGGCAACATGGATGCCATTATGGCATACCGTGCCGAATGCGCCAAGAAAACGGAATTTGAACGGACGCAACTGGTAAAAGACAAGACCGGCGTGAAGATTGATGGTCTGACTGCCATTTCTCCGCTGGACGGCAGAGAAATTCCAATCTTTATTTCTGACTACGTAATGATGGGCTACGGTACCGGCGCAATCATGGCTGTTCCGGCCCATGACCAGAGAGACTATGACTTTGCCAAGAAATTCGGCATTGACATTATTGAAGTTATTAAGGGCGGAGACATTTCCAAGGAAGCCTATACCGGAGACGGAGAAATGATTAACTCCGGTTTCCTGAACGGCATTCAGGATAAGAAGACCGCCATTGCCAAAATGCTGGACTACCTGGGCGAAAAGAAGCTGGGTAGAAAGGGCGTACAGTACAAGATGAAGGACTGGGCCTTCAACCGCCAGCGTTACTGGGGCGAACCAATCCCCATTGTACACTGTCCGAAGTGCGGCATGGTCGGCGTTCCGTATGAGGAACTGCCACTGAAGCTGCCGGTAGTAAAAGACTTTAAACCGGGCACAGACGGAGAATCCCCGCTGGCTAAGATTCCGGAATTTGTCAATTGCAAGTGCCCGAAGTGTGGCGGCGATGCCCGCCGTGAAACGGACACCATGCCACAGTGGGCTGGTTCTTCCTGGTACTTCCTGCGTTACATTGATCCGCACAATGACAAAGCCATTGCGGATCCGGAAAAGCTGAAATACTGGGGCCCGGTAGACTGGTACAACGGCGGTATGGAACACGTTACCCGCCACATGATTTATTCCCGATTCTGGCACCGTTTCCTGTATGATATCGGCGAGGTACCATTCAAGGAACCGTACGCAAAGCGGACTGCACAGGGTCTGATTCTGGGACCGGACGGAGACAAGATGTCCAAGTCCAAGGGCAACGTTATTGACCCATTGGATGTAGTAAATGAATATGGCGCAGATGTTCTGCGGACCTATGTTCTCTTCATGGGTGACTATGAAAAGGCTGCTCCGTGGTCGGAAGCTTCCGTTAAAGGATGCAAGCGCTTTATTGACCGTACCTGGGCTCTGCAGGACATCCTGGTAGACGGAGATGACTATTCCAAAGAACTTTCCGCTTCTTTCCACAAGGCAATCAAGAAGGTTTCGGAAGACATTGAAAACATGAAGTTCAATACCGCTATTGCAACGCTGATGGCTTTGCTGAATCAGATTTCCGACAATGGCAAGTTGAACAAAGCAGAATACAAGACCTTCCTGCTGCTCTTGAACCCGTTTGCTCCGCACGTAACCGAAGAAGCCTGGGAAGCCCAGAACTTTGGCGGCATGATGGCTACGGCAGAATGGCCGACCTATGATGAAGCCAAGTGCGTAGAAGACGAAGTAGAAATTGCTGTACAGGTAACCGGTAAAATTAAAGCCCGCATTATGGTGCCGGCAGACATTACCGCGGAAGATGCCATTGCTGCCGCTAAGGCAGAAGGTAAGGTGGCTGCCGCACTGGAAGGCAAGACCATTGTGAAAGAATTGTATGTTAAGGGCCGTTTGGTTAATATTGTTGCCAAATAAGAGGAACTGCCATGACGGAAGAATTAATGCAAGTAGTTGACTCTGTTTCAGAGTATGTTACAACGCATCTTTCCTTTATTTTGCTGGGACTTCTCCTGTGGGGGCTTTGCGTAGCCTTCCGCGGGAAAGTGTCCAAATTCGTTTCCAACTTATTGAAAAAGGCCACCCTGCGCTGGCCGGTGATGTCAGAAGGCTTAAGTGAATCCGTAAAAAGCCCCATTCGCGTTTATCTACCGGTGTTCGGACTCTATCTTTTCCTGGTGGTAATCAATCCGGGAAATACGCTGTCCTGGGCAGCAGATTTTTCCACTAAGCTCATCCGGATTTCCAACATTGTGTTGGTTACCTGGATTGCCATGAATCTGTCCCCGTATCTGACGTCTTTGTTAATTAAGACGTCGGAGGAGCACCATCAAACCAGCGCGGTAGCCATTAAATTTACCGCTAATGTGCTGAAGATTATTATTGTCAGCCTGTCTTTGGTTATTATTATCAGTGAACTTGGCTACAACATTAACGGAATTATTACCGGTCTTGGAATCGGCGGCCTGACCATGTCCCTGGCGGCCAAGAATACGGCTTCCAACCTGTTTGCCGGCTTTGAGATTGTGGCCGATAAACCATTTGAAATCGGGGACTATATTGAAACGCCATCCTGCAAGGGCACCGTGGAAGACATGACCATGCGTTCCACCCGGATCCGTACCACCGGCGATTTACTGGTTGTCATTCCCAACTCCACCTTAATGACCGAAGCCATCACCAATTATTCCAAGATGGGGAAGCGTCTGGTGAATGAAAGTATTGGTCTGACCTATGACACGACCAATGAAACCATAGAAAAAATTGTAACGGAAATTCGGGAGATGCTTTCCAAGCACGAAGCCGTAGACAATGAACGGATTGCCGTCAGCTTTTCCACGTTCGGAGACAGCAGTCTGAATATTGAATATTTGTACTTCACAACCTTTACGGATAAGGATGAACATATGCTGATTAAACAGGATGTAAACCTGAAAATCCGTGCAATTGTGGAAAAAAACGGCGCTTCGTTTGCCTTCCCCAGCACCAGTGTTTATCTGGAGAATGCGAATTGACATCCCCTTAAGCAGGCTGTATAATAAGCCATGTTCGTATGACGAACCATGTTTGATATTTAACCCTGCTAAATTGGAAGGAGGGACAACATAATGAGCCAGGTAAAAGTTCGCGAAGGCGAATCCATTGATGCTGCTCTCAGACGTTTTAAGAGACAGACTTCTCGTGACGGTATTATCCAAGAAGTACGGAAGAGAGAACACTACGAAAAGCCGTCTGTTCAGAAAAAGAAGAAACAGGAAGCTGCTCGCAAGCGCAAATACAAATAAGTCTTTGAAACGGCCGGTTGGGAACTTCCTCAGCCGGTTTTGTTTTTGAAGGAGGGGCCTATGAAAAAGGTACTTCGTACAGCCATGAAACGCCGCACCATGATGGATGTCAGCGTGGAAGATTTGCAAAAGTTGCAGACCAAGGTCATTGCTATAGATGCCGACAATACGGCTTGCTTTGACGGTACCCATACGCCTTTGCCGGGGGCAGAGGATTGGATCCGGTCTATGAAACAAGCCGGGTATCGCCTGGTTATTGTTTCCAATGCCTGGGCCAGTCGCTCCGGAGACCTTGGAAACCGTTTTGGTATTCCAACCATTGGAACGGCATTAAAGCCATTTCCGTTTGGCTTTTGGCGTGCCTGTTTAAAAATGAGGGTTTTGCCCAAGCATATGACCATGATTGGGGACCAGGTATTGACGGATACCATTGGAGCCAATCTGGCGGGTGTCAATATGGTCTATGTCTTCCCTTATGAAATGGAAAAACGTGCGCCCAAGGCGTTTGGCTTTAAGCGCAATTTAGAAGAACTTATTTTCACTGTTCAGGACTTCCTGGACGACCTTAGAACAAATCGCCCGACAGGAAAGGAGTAGGTTATGAATCTGCCTGCATTACAAAAAAAGCTGCAGCCAAACCAGGCCACGCTAATTCTTTCGGAAGAAAATCGCCGTTATTTTACGGAATTTTACACCTCTGATGGATATCTGATTGTCACCGCGAAGGGCTCCCTTTTCCTGACGGACAGTCGTTACATTGAAGATGCCAGGTTCCGGGTTACCTCCTGCGCCGTTGCACTGCAGACAGATGCCCACGAACAGATTGACGCATTCCTGCGTGCCAAGGGCTGCACTGAAATTTTGGTGGAAGCCTCCCGGATGACCATGGCAGACGCAAACAGCTTCCGGGAAAAACATCCGCATCTGATTTGGAACACGTCCGGCACTTTGGATACCTATATTCAGGATTTTCGTTCCCGGAAAGAAGTAGAGGAACTGATCCTGATGACCAAGGCGCAGGAAATTGCCGAAAAGTCTTTCCTGGAAACCCTGGAGTATGTAAAGGAAGGCGTTTTGGAACGGGAATTGGCTGCTGAGCTGGAATACCGTATGCGCTTGAACGGTGCCGATGGCGTTGCCTTTGACACCATTGTTGTCAGCGGCGAAAACAGTTCTAAGCCACATGGCGTGCCAGGCATGCGGGCGCTGCTCCGCGGAGATTTCATCACCTTTGACTTCGGCGCTTTATATCAGGGCTACCGCAGTGACACCACCAGAACTGTTGCGCTTGGAAAACCGTCGGATGAAATGCG
Organism: Bacteroidaceae bacterium; assembly: GCA_963600825.1. GTDB lineage: Bacteria > Bacillota > Clostridia > Oscillospirales > Acutalibacteraceae > RUG420. The sequence goes on from CAVCCW010000001.1 coordinate 8,373, forward strand.
CTTGGTTTACAACACTGTGCGTAAGGCTCAAGAAACTGCAGCGGAAGCGCTGCAGGCCGGTATGACGGCACGAGCATATGACAAGGTAGCCAGAGACATTATTACCGAAGCCGGTTTCGGCCCATACTTCGGTCATAGCCTGGGCCATGGCGTCGGCATTGAAATTCACGAAGAACCCTTCTGCGGTCCGCGTTCCGAACCGGTTTTGCAGGCACGGAATGTGGTTACCTGTGAACCGGGCATTTATCTTCCGGGAAAATTCGGTGTTCGGATTGAAGACATGCTGATGGTAACGGAAGAAGGATCGCAGAATTTCTGCAAATTAACCAAAGACCTGCTTGTTTTATAAGGCACCATGCCTTGAAAAAACCAGGGGTATAGGATACAATAAGTACGAATAAAAGCAATTTAGTACATGGAGGTACACCTATGATTTCTGCTGGTGATTTTAGAAACGGCGTAACCTTTGAAGAAGACGGACAAGTCCTTCAGGTTGTAGAGTTTCAGCACGTAAAACCTGGTAAGGGTGCAGCATTTGTTAGAACCAAGACCAAAAACGTAATTACCGGTTCCGTTGTAGAAAAGTCCTACAACCCAACCGCTAAATTCCCGACCGCTTTCATTGAAAGAAGAGAAATGGATTACTCCTACAATGACGGGGACCTGTATTATTTCATGGACAATGAAACCTATGAAATGGAACCGGTTAGCGCAGGAGACCTGCCGGACAACTTCAAGTTTGTAAAGGAAAACATGACTTGTAAAATCCTTTCCTACAAGGGCAAGGTATTTGGTGTAGAACCGCCAAACTTTGTAGAACTGACCGTAACCGAAACCGAACCGGGCTTTGCAGGCAACACGGCAACCAATGCCACCAAGCCGGCAACCCTGGAAACCGGTGCCGAAGTCAGAGTGCCGCTCTTCATTAACGAAGGGGAAACCATTCAGATTGATACCCGTACCGGAGAGTACATGGGCCGTGCATAATAAAGAAGGAGATCCTGTTATGGCGCTGTCTGAAAAAGTAGCCTACCTGGCTGGATTAAAAGAGGGCTTAAATCTGGATGAAACGCGTCCGGAAACCAAGCTGTTTCATGCCGTGGTAGACGTGTTAACGGATACCGCGCTGACTTTGGACGGCATGGAATCCACCATGAATGATTTGTTTGCCCAGTTGCGGGAAGCAGATGCTGCTAAGGTCTCGGCTGCAGAGCCAAAGCCAAAAGTGGAAGAGTTGCCAGCTGCAAAGGCAGAGCCAGACAAACCGGCCAAAACGGACGGACAGGTCAAAGTGGCTGTAACAGAAGATCAGGCAGAAGAAAAACCCTTCTTAGACGAAGAACTGTTTGAAGTAGAATGCCCTAACTGCGGCTTGCTGATGTATTTAGATCAGGAAGCTTTGGCAGAAGGCGGCATTGCCTGCCCGAAATGCAACAAAAATCTGGAGTTTGAAATAGAAACAGACGACTAAGAAAACAAAAGAGGGGTATTGACGGGTTCGTCAATACCCCTCTTTTAAAGTAAAGGAAAAGATGACACGGTATGATGAACTTCAAAGAATCGGATCTTTTAGAAAAAACCATTCGAAAAATTTACGTGTTTAAGGGGCGTATTATCAACGTCAGAAATGATGATGCCCAGCTGTCCAACGGAAAAATTGTCAGTCGGGAAGTAGTGGAACACCGTGGTGGGGTCGGCATTCTGCCGATTACCGCACAAGGAGAAGTACTGCTGGTAAAGCAGTATCGGTATCCATACGAAGAGCTCCTACTGGAAATTCCCGCCGGCAAACTGGAACCGGGGGAAACCCCCTTTGAAACCGGGGTGCGGGAATTACAGGAAGAAACCGGCATGAATGCAGCACGGTATTTTGATTTGGGCATTGACTATCCAAGCCCCGGTTATTGTAATGAAAAGATCCACCTGTATGCCGCCGACGGATTAACGGAAATTGGCCAGCGTCTGGATGAAGGAGAATTTCTAAATGTGCTGTCCGTTCCGCTGACAGAAGCCTTAACCATGATTTATAACGGGGAGTTGAAGGACTCTAAAACCGTCATTGCCCTGATGAAATACCATGAAATGCAGCAACTTGGAAAGTTACAGCCAATGGCAATAGAAACGGAGGCGGCAGAATGAAGCTGATTTTGGCCTCCGGTTCCCCGCGCCGGCGGGACATCCTGTTGGAGCAGGGCCTTTCCTTTACCGTTTTTACGGCTGATTTTGATGAACATTCGGTCAGCCTTGCAAATCCTGAGCAAGGTGTACAGCAGTTGGCACTGGGCAAGGCAAAAGCGGCCATGGAAAAGTGGCGCAACGAAGGGCGCCCGTTAACAGAAGACAGCGTTTTCCTGGGAGCGGATACCATTGTAGTGCTGGACGGGGTTCCCATGGGGAAACCGGCCGACAAAGCAGACGCTTTTGCCACCCTGAAACGGCTCTCCGGAAAGGCCCATCAGGTTTACACAGGTGTGGCCTTGTGCAGCCCGGAGCAGGCAGAGTGCTTTGCGGTTAAAACTGACGTCTACTTTAAACCACTTTCGGATGAAACCATTCAGGCCTATATTGCCACCGGAGAACCCATGGACAAAGCCGGCTCCTACGGCATCCAGGGACGCGGTGGTGAACTGGTGGAAAAGATAGACGGAGACTACTTAAATGTGGTTGGCTTACCCGCCAAAGAAGTGCTGAATCGCTTACAAAAATTGTAATGATTTTCTTGTTGTACACCGGTTTACGGTGGTTTATAATAACTATACTATTAAAGAAGAACATGCCCCAGTGCGCATGATTGGCCCTTGAAAGGAGTCTAGTAAAAGATGCTATTTACACAGGATATGGGGATTGACCTCGGTACCGCAAATACCCTTGTTTTTGTAAAGGGCAAAGGAATCGTTATCCGTGAACCTTCCGTTGTTGCCGTAGACGTTCGCTCCACCCCGAACCGGGTTGTAGCAGTTGGCTCGGAAGCCAAACAGATGATTGGTCGTACCCCTGGCTCCATTACCGCTGTTCGCCCGTTAAAGGACGGCGTTATTGCCGACTTTGATATTACCGCGGATATGTTAAAAGAATTTATCACCCGTGCCATGCAGGCCTCCCATCTGTCTAAGGCCAGAGTTATGATCTGCATTCCGTCCGGGGTTACTGAAGTAGAACGTAGAGCCGTTCATGACGCCGCAAGAAGCGCCGGCGCCAAGAGCGTCAGCCTGATTGAAGAACCAATGGCAGCGGCCATCGGCGCAGGTCTTCCGGTTGCAGAAGCCACCGGCTCTATGATTGTAGATATCGGCGGCGGTACCGCAGAGGTTGCCGTTATCTCCCTTGGAGATATTGTTACTTCCTGCTCCGCCCGCGTAGCCGGAGACAGCTTTGATGAAGCCATCGTCAACTACGTAAAGAAGAAATACAGCCTTCTGATTGGTGATCGCACCGCAGAAGACATCAAAATTAAAATTGGTTCTGCCTATCCGTACGAAGGCGAAGGCGCCGTGGACGTAAAGGGCAGAAACTTAGTAGACGGTCTGCCGAAGAATATTGAAATTACTTCGGAAGAAGTGCGGGAAGCTCTTTCCGACAGCGTAAACCAGGTATTGGATGCCATCCGCTCCACGTTGGAAAAAACGCCGCCGGAACTGGCAGCAGATATCATTGACCAGGGCATCATGTTGTCCGGTGGTGGCGCATTGCTGCGTGGCCTGGATCGCCTGATTGCTGCAGAAACCAGAATGCCGGTTCATGTAGCCGATAATCCTCTGGACTGCGTTGTAGACGGCACCGGTATCTGTTTAGAAAATGACATGCTCAGCCTGACCGGCACAAAGAATTACGACTAAGCGCAGGCTGTATCACTGAGGAGAACAGAAAAAGGGGCTTTGTATCAAAGCCCCTTTTACCACCTTTTAGGGAAAGAAGAGAGGATCCGGCGTGAAACGGTTTTTCAAAACACTTTGGTTTAAAATCCTGGCTGCTATTCTGGCAGTCCTGATTCTGTTTACCATAATTGCAGGGGTCTCCGCCCACCGGGGAAGCCCGCTTTCCTCTACCATTGGAATTGTAGCGGAACCATTTGAAATTGTGGCCAGCGGGGTCAGTCGTGGAGCCAGTTATATTAAGCACCTGTTCACCCGCTCCACTACCTATGAAAAGCGGATTGAAGAACTGGAAAATCAGGTAACGGAATACCAGAAAGATTTGGCAGATTATGAATCCGCCAAACAAAAACTGGAACAATATGAAGCCTTCCTGGGCATCCAGGAGGACCACACAGATTATGAAGTTCTTTCTGCCAGCGTTATCGGCAAGGATTCGGCCAATAATTACACCACCTTTGTTTTGAATAAAGGCACGGCCAGCGGTGTTAAGGTCAATGACCCGGTTATTTACGGGGCCGGCCAGCTGGTTGGTGTTGTTACCAAGGTGGCACCCACATATTGCGTTATTTCCACTATTTTGGATCCTAATATCAGCATTTCGGTGTATGACATTCGAACCCGGGAATCCGGCTACATTACCAACACCACGGAGCTGGCCGCCCAAGGGCTGTGCAAGCTGTCCGGGCTGAACCGGGATACCGCCGTTACCAAAGGCGCCATCATCAACACGGCAGGCTCTGGCGGTATTTATCCACGGGACCTTGTCATCGGCACCGTAACCAATGTCCAAAATGATGACTATAATCTTTCCGCGTTTGCCACCGTTAAGCCGAACATTACCATTGCTGATGTACAGGAAGTGTTAATCCTGACCGCCTTTGACGGACAGGGTATCTCCGTTGCCACGGACAGCGGCGCGTCATCTTCGGATGCCACTTCGCCGGAAATTGAATCTTCGTCTTCCACTACTACAACTAGCAGTACCACTTCCAGAAGAAGACGTTCCTCCACGACTTCGTCGTCCTCTTCTACTTCCACAACGGAAAGCAACACGGCTTCAGCAGTAACCGTACCGGAACAGTAAGATCTGATAAAGAAAAGGAAACTACAGCAACCGAAAGGTCTGCATCGCAAAAGAAAGGAGCGGGACAATGAAAGTTCAAAACAAAACCATTCCCCTTGGGAAAAAGCCCCGACTCCGGTTAACGCGGGAACAGAAACGCCGGTTTTGGGTGCGCTTCTTTTACACCGGCATGATTTTGCTTTGCTCCCTATTGCAAAATACCGGTCATCTGATTCCTTCCGTTTTTGGCGCACATGCGTGGATTTTAGTGCCGCTGGTGGTTTGCATTTCCATGTTTGAACATAACCTGGAGGCCACTGTTTTTGCCGTTGTGGCAGGTGCACTGTGGGACGTTTACTCCGCCTGGGGTGACGGCTTCCACGCACTCATGATGTTTGTTATTTCCACTTCGGTGGCGTTGCTACTGAATTATCTCATGCGAAACAACCTGGTTACCAGCCTTCTGCTGGGCCTGGTTGCCGTTGTTCTTTATGGCCTTGTCCACTGGCTGATTTTTGTGGTCATCCGTGGAACAGGGGGTGCGTTCCATTCGCTGGTTACGTTCTACCTGCCAACCATGTTATATACGTATCTTTTTACTCCCATTTTTTATATTCTTGTGCGAGCCAGTCTGGTTTCCATTCGCAACCGATATCCGAAACCGATTACTACGCGCAAACCGTAATTTACGGAATTTTTGCTAATCCCTTGCTTGCATTTCCAACAGAAAGGAGGAGTTCCCTATGGGAATCAGTAAAGCCAGAACTGTAGCCGTAAATGTTATTATTGGAATTCTTTGCCTTACTCTGACTGGTGTGCTGTTCTGGGCGCAGCTGGGCAACTCCGATGCTGCCGGAAGTGCAACCGCGTACAATGTAACTGTGGATGCTGTCCGCGGAGAAATCTTAGACCGAAATGGTTCAGCTATTGTTACCAACCGCCAGGGGAACTCTATTACTTTTAATGCCGTCAGCTTTCCCAGCAGTGACGAACAAAGTTCCCGTAATGAAATTATCCTGTCCCTGATCCAATTGGCAGAAGCCAATAATGTGGAATATGTGGATAATCTTCCCATTATCCTGGATAGCACAGGAAACTATGTCTTTACGACAGAAGACACGGATACCGCTGCGGCAATGGATGAATCTGACACCAAAGAAGCGGAATCTTATATTACCTGGTTGAAGTCGTCCGACATGTTAAATCTGAACAGTTACGCTACCGCAGAAAACTGTATGGATGCGTTAATTAAGCGATATCAGCTGGAGTCTTACTCTAAACAGGAAGCCCGGGATATTGCTTCCGTTTGTGTACAGATGAAGAAGGAAAACTTCAGTAAGTCTTATCCGTACACCTTTGCAGAAGATGTCTCTATGGATTTTGTTACCATTATTATGGAAAACAAGAGCTTTTATAAAGGCGTGGAAAATACGGTAGTAGCTTACCGCGAATATACAGACGGTACCTTGGCACCACATGTTATTGGGCGCACCTCTAACATTGATGCTGATACCTACAATGCCAAAACAGAAGAGCTGGAGCAAGCCATAAAGGAAGCAAACACGTCAGATGAGGAAGCGGAATTAAAGCGGAACGCTTATACCGTAACGGATGTTTATGGCAGCTCCGGAATAGAATTGGCTATGGAGTCCTATTTACGTGGAACACGCGGTGTAAAAACGGTTTCCGTCGGTGCGGACGGAACGGCTACCGAAACTTATTCCATAGAACCGCAACAGGGAAATGCCGTTGTTTTGACGTTGGATGCAGGATTACAAAAAGTAGCGCAGGAATCGCTGAAAAACCGAGTAGATACTTTAAATATTTCCTCCTCCTTAACTTGTGCAGCGGCCGTTGTTGTAATGAATGTTAATACAGGAGAAGTACTGGCCTGTGCAAGTTATCCTACCTATGACAATAGCACTTGGAGTGAAAACTATAGTACCTGGGCCAATGATGATTCAGCCCCTCTTTGGAACCGTGCTCTGAACAGTGTATACGAACCGGGTTCCACCTTTAAGCCGCTGGTTGCTGTGGCCGGGCTGGAAGAAGGCGTCATTGACGAAGATTTTACGGTTGCTTGTAATGGCTCTTATACTTATTACTCTGATCATACCTATCATTGTGCGCACAACAAAGCACACGGAACCAATAACGTAGTTGGTGCACTGAAAGAATCCTGTAACGTATTCTTTTATGAAACCGGCCGGTTGCTTGGCATTACCAAGTTGGACCAATGGGCAGAGGCCTTTGGCCTTGGCCAAAAAACTGGTATTGAAATTTCCGAAGCAACCGGACAGATGTCCAGCCCGGAAGAACGGCAGGCCAGCGGCGGTACCTGGTATCCCGGTGATACCATTACTACAGCCATCGGCCAGTGTGACAACCAGTTCACTTTAATTCAGCTTTGTAATTACGTAGCCACTTTGGCCAACGGCGGAACGCGATACGTACCGCACCTGGTAAAGAAGGTCCTTTCTGCAGATTATTCGGAAACGGTTTTGGAAAAGGATCCGGAAGTAGCCCAAAAAATCAGTATCAGCAGCAAGACATTATCTTTGGTAAAAGAAGGTATGCTGAAAGTGGCATCGGAAGGTTCCTGCAAACAATATTTCCAGAATCTGCCGGTACAGGTAGCTGCCAAGACCGGTACTTCCGAAGTTACCAAAAAGGTAGGAGACGAATATATTGAAGGCAATAACGGATTCCTGATTTCCTTTGCACCGTATAAAGATCCGGAAATTGCAGTAGCCGTTGTTGTTGAAACGGCAGATGCTGGGTCTTTGACCGCCGTTATTGCAGCCGATATTTATGATTATTACTTCTCTGCCAAAACGCTGCAAAGCACGGCAGACTATAACACGTTGCTTTCGTAAGCGGAAGGGGATGACTTGCGGTGTCAGAACAAAAGAAGAAAGCCAGAAAAGTTTTGCTTACTTCCGGTAAGGGCGGCGTGGGAAAATCCACATTGACCGCCATGATGGGGCGGGTTTTAACCACCCTGAATAAAAAAGTACTACTTCTTGATTTTGATATTGCGCTGCGCACGCAGGATCTGATGCTTGGTGTGGCAGACCGTGTGGTTTATGACTGGTATGATGTTATTGCAGGTCGCTGCAAGCCCATGGCGGCGGTTATCTCGCCCAGCATGTCCGGGCCGGATGTCCTGGCAGCACCATTAAAACCGCACCCCATTACCAAAGAGCAGGTTTTAACCCTGCTGGCGCAGTATGAAAATTTTTATGATTATATCCTGGTAGACAGCCCGGCCGGCGTTGGATCTGGCTTTACCGCCGCCACGTGGGGTATGGATTTGGCACTGGTGGTATCCACGCCGGATCCCGTTTGTGTCCACAGTGCTTCCGTTGCTGTGGATTTGTTACAGGAAACAGGCCTTCCGTGCCGTTTACTGATTAACCGGTTTATTCGCAAATCGGTGGAAAAGGAACGTGCGCTGAACATAGACAATACTATAGATGCAGTAGGAGCAAGGCTGATTGGCGTAGTTCCGGAGGACATGCAGCTGGCGCTGGCTGCACAAACCGGGACCTGCGTGGATCTGCGGCGCAAATCCGCCAAAGCACTGCAGCGGATCTGTGCCCGCCTGGAAGGAGAAAATGTACCCTTGAAAGTGTAAGGATGACATTTTTGCTTTTGTGAAAAGAACACAAAAGCCGGTTGTTTAAAACAACCTTTTGTGTTAAAATGGTCACGACTTACAGGTATCAAAGGAGAGATATTCTCATGAATATAGCCATTATTGCTCATGATGTAAAAAAGGAACTCATGACCCAGTTCTGTATTGCTTATGCGGGCATCCTTAGTCAGCACAAACTCTGTGCTACCGGCACCACCGGAAAAATTGTATCGGAAGCCACCGGTCTGTCCATTCAGAAGTTTTTAAGCGGAGACCAGGGCGGAGAACAGCAAATTGCATCCCGCATTGCCTGTAATGAAATTGACTTGCTCTTAATGTTTGGAGATCCTTTAAACCCGAAGCCAATGGAGCCAATTGAAGCAGATTTACTTCGGCTTTGCAATGTGCATAACGTTCCGGTTGCCACCAATATTGCCACGGCAGAGGCCCTCATTCATTCCCTTGCCCGTGGAGATCTGGACTGGCGGGATATTGTCAATCCGAAGACGGATCAAAGAAAACAAATGACAGAAGAATAACCTTGCAAGCGCCTGCAAAAGATATGACTCTTTTGCAGGCCCTTTTACTTTTTGGAGGAAGAATTATGCGAAAAACAAAGATTATCTGCACCATTGGCCCAGCCTGTGACGATCCTGCCATCTTACGGCAACTTTGCCTTGCCGGCATGAATGTGGCCCGTCTGAACTTTTCCCATGGCACCCATGAGGAACATCAGGTCCGGATTGACAATCTGAAGAAGGTGCGGGAAGAACTGAACCTGCCAATTGCTATCATGCTGGATACCAAAGGTCCGGAATATCGCATTAAAACCTTCAAAAACAGAAAAGTTACCTTAAAGGAAGGAGACAAGTTCACCTTTACTACCGATGAGGTAGAGGGAGATGAACACCGCGTTTCCGTTACCTATAAAGATCTGATTTCCGACCTTTCTGTTGGAGATATTATTCTGGTTAACAACGGCCTGGTCAGCTTTAAAGTAGAAGAACTGGAAGGCAATAATGCCAACTGTGTGGTTCAAATTGGCGGCGAGCTGTCCAATCAGAAGTCCATGAACTTCCCGAACCATGTTATGACCAATGCCTACCTTAGTGAACAGGACAAGTCCGACCTGCTCTTCGGTATCAAGAACGATGTAGACTTTATTGCCGCTTCCTTTGTTTCCACTAAGCAGGATCTGCAGGATTTGCGGGATTATCTGGATGCCAATGGCGGCAAGGACATTGAATTGGTTGCCAAAATTGAAAACCGTTCCGGTGTAGACCATGTAACTGAAATCTGCGATTTAGCAGACGGCGTTATGGTAGCTCGTGGCGATCTTGGAGTAGAAATTCCGTTTGTAGAAGTTCCGGCCATTCAGAAAAAGGTGATTGATACCTGCCGGATGCTGGGGCGCCGCGTCATTACGGCCACGGAGATGCTGGAAAGCATGATTGTAAACCCGCGTCCGACACGGGCGGAAATTTCCGACGTGGCAAACGCGGTTTATGACGGCGCTTCCGCCATCATGCTGTCCGGAGAAACAGCTGCCGGTAAATATCCGGTAGAATCCGTAAAGTATATGGCAGAAATTGCCGAGTATACGGAAAAGAATATTCATTATGAACGCCGTTTCCACGACACTCCCTTTAAAATCCACAATAAATTGGATGCTATTTCCCATTCCACCTGCTCCATGGCCATTGACGTCGGCGCCAAAGCAATTGTTGTTAACTCTTTGACCGGTGCAACCGCCCGTATGGTCAGCCGGTTCCGTGCTCCAATTGATATTATTGGAACCACAACTACAGAGCGCGTATGGCGGCGGTTGAACCTGAGCTGGGGCGTTACGCCGGTTCTGTTGGAAGAGTTTGATTCTACAGAAGTTATGTTCTACAGTTCTCTTCGGGAAGCCCAGAAAGTGCTGGATTTGAAACCGGGAGATAACGTGGTTGTTACCGGTGGACAAACGGCCGGTAAAGAGGGCTCTACCAATATGATTCGGATTGCCACCCTGTAATGTTTGCAAAAGGGCAACCCTGGTATTATAATTTCAAAGGTTAAAATTCTGCCCCGGAGGGGCTTAGGAGGTTCTTTATGTCCCTTGTTACACAGGCCATAAAAGGAACACAGGACACACTGCCGCAAAACAGTCATAAGATCCAATTCTTAGAGGCTACCTTGGCAGACATTGCCGGAAATTACGGCTTTAAAGAAATCCGTACACCGGTGTTTGAACACACAGAATTATTTGATCGCTCTGTTGGGGATACAACAGATGTAGTTCAAAAAGAAATGTATACCTTCCTGGATAAGGGCGGCCGGTCTATTACCCTGCGCCCTGAGGGCACCGCCGGTGCGGTTCGCTCCTACTTGGAACACGGTTTATTTAATGATGCTGCACCGCAGAAGCTGTATTATTTGACTTCCTGTTACCGATATGAAAAGCCGCAGGCAGGGCGTTTGCGGGAATTCCACCAATTTGGTGTAGAATGCTTTGGAACGCAAAGCCCGGCTGCAGATGCAGAAGTCATTGCACTGGCAGATGAAGTGTTTGGTTTCCTTGGTGTAAAAGATCTGACTTTGGAAATCAACAGCATCGGTTGTCCGCATTGCCGCCCGCAATACCAGCAAGCTTTGCGGGACTACTTTGCAGAACGCAAGGATCAACTTTGTGATACCTGCAAAGGCCGCCTGGAAAAGAATCCTATGCGGATTTTAGACTGCAAGGATCCGGGAGACGCCGCTATTGCCGCTGGGGCACCGGTAGTTTTGGATTATCTTTGCCAGGAATGCAAAGACCACTTTGAAAAGGTGCAGGCGTACTTAAGTGCCATGCAGATTGACTACACAATTAACCCACGCATTGTGCGGGGCCTGGACTATTACACCAAGACGGTGTTTGAATTTGTTTCTACCGGAATTGGTGCCCAGGGCACCGTTTGCGGCGGCGGCCGGTATGACGGCCTTTGCGAAGAGCTGGGCGGCAAGCCGACACCGGCACTCGGCTTCGGCATGGGGATAGAACGTCTGATGCTGGTGCTGGAAGCGCAGCAGATTGCGCTTCCGGAAGCAGAGCATCCGCAATTATATCTTGCTTCCGCCGGAGAAGCGGCCACCCTAAAAGCCTGCCAGATTGCACATGACCTGCGCAGCGAAGGGGTTTATGTTTTATTTGATACGGTTGGCCGCTCCGTAAAAGCGCAAATGAAATATGCCAATAAAGTTGGTGCCGACTTTGTGGTTGTCCTTGGGGACAATGAACTGGAATCCGGTACCGTCAGCTTAAAAAATATGCAAAGCGGGGAATGCCAGGAAATGGCACTTGATAGTTTTGCAGAAGACTTCAGTAATGTGTCCTTACAACAGATGGTGGCCTCCCTCGGTGCCGAGTTTGCAGAGACCGACATGGAAGGATTCAATATCACCGATTTTTTGGGAGGGAACCTGTAATGGATTTAATGACCGGACTGAAACGTACAAATTATTGTAATGACTTTACCGCAGACAGTATCGGAAACGAAGCTGTCGTTTGCGGTTGGGCCGCAAAGCAGCGTGACTTAGGCGGCCTGATTTTCATTGACCTGCGGGACCGCACCGGTGTGGTTCAGCTGGCCTTTGACGATTCTTCTGACAAGGCTGTTTTTGACAAGGCAGCCACTGTTCGTTCCGAATTTGTTTTAATGGCAAAGGGCACCGTCAGAGAACGCGCCTCTAAAAATAAAGACATCAAAACCGGAGACATTGAAATTTTTGTCACAGATCTCCGCATCCTTGGAAAGTCGGAAACACCGCCTTTTGAAATTACGGACGATGTAAAAACAGACGAATTAAAGCGGCTGCAATACCGGTATTTGGACCTCAGAAGACCAGCATTGCTGAACAATCTTTTGATGCGCCACAAGATTACCAAGGTAACCAGAGACTACTTTGATGAAAACGGCTTTATTGAAATTGAAACCCCGATGCTGATTAAGTCTACTCCGGAAGGAGCTCGGGACTTCTTGGTACCAAGCCGTATCCACAATGGGGAATTTTACGCTTTGCCGCAGTCCCCGCAGTTGTACAAGCAGTTGTCCATGGTAGCCGGTTTTGACCGTTACATGCAGGTGGCCCGTTGCTTCCGTGACGAAGACCTGCGCGCAGACCGTCAGCCGGAATTTACCCAGATTGACGTGGAAATGTCTTTCGTAGAAATGGAAGATGTCCTTGCCGTTGGGGAAGGCTACATGAAGCGGATTTTCAAGGAAATCTTGGATATTGATTTGCCGTTACCACTGCCTCGCCTGACCTATAAAGAAGCCATGGAACGCTACGGTTCCGACAAACCGGACACCCGCTATGGCATGGAAATTTATGACCTGTCTGACGTAGTGAAGGACAGCGGCTTCGGCGTTTTTGAAAGCGCCATTCAGGGCGGCGGCTCCGTTCGGGCCATTACCGCCAAGAATGCAGCAGGAACCCTTTCCCGGAAAGCCATTAACAAGCTGACAGAGGAGGCAAAGGGTATCGGCGCCAAGGGCCTTGCCTGGATTCGCTGGACAGACGAAGGATGTACGTCTTCGTTCGGTAAATTTATTTCCGAAGACTGTATGAACGCCATTTTGGAGGCCGGCAAGGTAGAACAGGGAGACGTTGTTCTGATTATCGGGGACACCAATAACAAGCACGTTCTTACTATTTTGGGCGCTCTGCGTCAAACGGTTGCCAAGAAGCTGGATTTAATTCCGGAAGGCTTGTATAATGTTCTTTGGATTGTAGAAATGCCGTTCTTTGAATTTGACGAAGACCTTGGCGAATGGGTTGCCATGCATCACCCGTTTACCGCACCAATGGAAGAATGTCTTCCGTATCTGGAATCCGACAAAGAAAATGTCCGTGCCCAGTCTTATGACCTGGTTTTGAATGGCATTGAACTTTGCTCCGGCTCCATTCGTATCACTGATCCGGAACTGCAATCCCGCATCTTTGATCTGCTTGGCTTGACAGAAGAAGAGGCCATGAACAAATTTGGCTTCCTGATCAACGCGTTTAAATACGGCGCACCGCCACACGGTGGCTTTGGCCTTGGTTTAGACCGCCTTTGCATGCAACTTTTGGGTGCTTCTACCTTACGCGATGTAGTTGCTTATCCAAAAATCAAGGATGCCTCTGAACCTATGACCAACTGCCCTTCAGAAGTAGATGCAGACCAGTTAAAAGAACTCGGTATTGCTCTGGATTTGTCAGAATAAAAGATTCGCAAAACACAGAACTTTTTAAGTACAGGATGAATTTACAGGTTCATTCTGTACTTTTATTTTTAAGGAGGTTTTTTAATGTCAAACCATTATCCAACCGTCTTCATTCACGGCCTAGGTGGCTGGGGTGAAACAGACAAGGCAAGCAAATTTTTCCCGTACTTCGGGTCTACTCCTTCCAAAAACATGATTCAACATATGCGGGAAGAAGGGTATGAAGTGTATCAGCCGTCTCTTGGCCCGGTTACCTCGGCCTGGGATCGTTGCTGTGAACTGTGGGCCCAGCTGGTCGGCGGCACCGTAGACTACGGTAAAGTGCATTCCCAGAGACACGGCCACGCCAGATATGGACGGACCTACGAAAAGGGCCTGATTGAAGACTGGGGAACCCCGGGAGATCATGCCAAAATTAATGTGGTTGGTCACAGCTTTGGCGGCCCGGTTGTAAAGCAGTTTGCAGAACTGATTGCAAACGGATGTCAGGAAGAAGTAAACGGAACACCGGAAGAAGAATTGTCCGGTCTGTTTAAAATAGAAAAACCGCAGAAGATTCACTGTGTTACCACCCTGTCCGGTGTAAACAACGGTACTACCATGGCTTCTCTGATGGGCAATAAGGGAATGACAATTATTACTTATGCTATTTTGATTGCCAATGCCCTTGTTGGTCAGACCAGAGTCATGGATTTCTATGATTTCCGTACAGATCATTGGGGCGTTATGCCGGATCCAAGTACCGTAACCAAGCACAAGTTTACCAATCCGCTGAAGAAGAAGGCCGCTTATGCTGCTTATGACAAGAACTTTGTGGATTCCTGTGCCCGTGAAATGATGGTAGAAACCGTACAGGATATGGTAAACCCAAGTCAGAGAACCAACCCGAAGTATTACTACTTTGTATACCGTGCGGCACGGCAGTTGAAGGATATGTTCTTCCTTTGCGCAGCGGCAGGAAAGCTGACCGGAAAAATTCAGGAAGATAAGCTGGCCTGCTACGGTGTAGATGCTTCCTGGAAAGAACAGGATGGCTTTGTAAATGTACCGGGACAAAGTGCACCATTTAACCAGCCGTATGCAGACTTCCCTGGCGAAGAAAGCATTGAACCGGGCATTTGGTATAACATGCCGGTAGAAGACAAGGACCATATGTCCTGGATGGGCTTCGGTGAACCGAAGGACAAGTACTTTGCCGAGTATGAAGTTATGTTGAAGCGGTTTGCCGCTTTGCCGGATGTAGACTAAGCGTAAAAACCGTTTAAAGATTGACATAGCCTCCAAAGCATGGTATTGTGTTCAAACGCGAATCATTCGCATTTGAACACACCTGCTTTGGAGGCTTTCATGTTAGAACTGCTGTGGGAGGTTTTGAAAGAAACCACCCTTGATACCTTAAAAGTAATCCCGATTTTATTCATTGCTTATGGGGCAATGGAATTAATGGAACACAAGGCCGGGGAGCGGACCAAAGAGCTGGTAAAAAAATCCGGCCACTTCGGTCCGCTCTACGGCGCGGTGCTGGGGATTTTACCGCAATGCGGCTTTTCCGCCGGCGCATCCAGCCTGTACGCCGGCCGGGTCATTACGGTTGGAACCCTGATTGCCGTATATCTTTCTACCTCAGATGAAATGCTGCCGATTCTGCTGTCGGAAAATGTCCCGGCCGACACCATTGGCAAAATCCTGGGCCTGAAGGTGCTGTTTGCCGTTCTGGCCGGATTTGCCATTGACTTTGGCGTGCGCCTGTTTCGGAAACGCCGCCATGTACCACTGGAAGAAGAGCCGGACATCCATCACGTTTGCGAACATGATGCAGCACACAAAGAGGAAGATGGCATTTTAAAATCCACCGTCCTGCACACCGTAAAGATTACCGGTTATTTATTTCTGATTTCTTTTGTCCTGGCGTTCCTGATGGATCTGATTGGGGAAGAGCGCCTAAGCAATCTGCTTGTTTCCGTTCCGGTGCTTTCTGAAATGATTGCCGGCTTAATCGGTTTAATACCAAACTGCGCCGCATCGGTTGTTATTACCCAGCTGTATGTGGAGGGCCTGATTGGAGCGGGCCCGATGATGTCCGGCCTGCTGGTTGGCGCCGGTATCGGCATTTTAGTATTGTTCAGGGAGCATGACAATCCGAAGAAAAACCTTGCCATTGTCGGTATTACTTATTTCTTTGGCGTTTTATTCGGCGTCCTGCTGGATCTATTAAACGTAACGCTGTAAACCAAAGGAGGGTCTCCATGAAAACGGAATGGCCATCTTGTCTGAAGCACACCAAGCAACGGGAAGAAATTATGCAGCTGTTGCAGGACTCTGTGGAACCGCTTTCCGCGTCGGATCTGTTCGGGCGAGTCAGTGATATTAACCTGTCTACCATTTACCGCATTTTGGCAGCCTTTGAAGCCAATCATTTGGTAGAAACCATTGTTCTGCCGGATGAGGATACCACGCTTTATAAGTGGTCTGCCGGGGAACATAAGCATTATGCTACCTGCTTAGGATGCCACAAGCAAATTGCATTAACCGGCTGTCCGGTGGCGGAACTAAAATTATTAGAGAGCACTCCGGAGTTTACCATAACGGCACATCGCCTGGAATTATTTGGATATTGCAAGGAATGTCTGCAGAAAAGCAGAAAAAAGTGATACAATAATAAAGATTTTGAAATCACCTGAAAAGGAGAACAATATATGAAAACAGATACCAAAGTCATTCATTCCGGTTACACCCCGGGCAATGGAGACCCTCGGATGATTCCGATTATTCAGTCCACTACCTTCAAGTATGACACCAGTGCGGATATGGGAAAGCTGTTTGACCTGGAAGCAAGCGGTTATTTCTATACGCGCTTGCAGAACCCGACCAATGACATGGTGGCAGCCAAGCTTGCCGACATGGAAGGCGGTACAGCAGCCATGCTGACTTCTTCCGGTCAGGCCGCCAACTTCTATGCAGTTTTCAATATTGCTAACTGTGGGGACCATGTTATTGCTTCTTCCTGCATTTACGGCGGTACCTTTAACTTGTTTGCCGTAACCATGCAGAAGATGGGTATTGAATTTACTTTTGTAGATCCGGATTGCACGGACGAAGAATTGGAAGCTGCATTCCGTCCAAACACCAAGGCGGTTTTCGGAGAATCCATTGCCAACCCGGCTTTGACAGTATTTGATATTGAACGCTTTGCCAAGGCTGCACATGCCCATGGTGTGCCACTGATTGTAGACAATACCTTCCCAACGCCAATCAATTGCAATCCGATTCAATGGGGAGCGGATATTGTAACCCACTCTACT
This sequence comes from Bacteroidaceae bacterium, assembly GCA_963600825.1. GTDB lineage: Bacteria > Bacillota > Clostridia > Oscillospirales > Acutalibacteraceae > RUG420. Next base: position 25,481 of record CAVCCW010000001.1, read on the forward strand.
ACAAAGTATCTGGACGGGCATGATGCCACCGTTGGCGGCGCCATCATTGATTCCGGCAAATTTGACTGGATGGCTCATAAAGAAAAATTCCCGGGTCTTTGCACACCGGATGATAGTTATCATGGCATTACCTATGCTGAAAAGTTCGGCAAAGAAGGGGCCTTCATTACGAAGTGCACAGCCCAGTTAATGCGGGACTTCGGTTCCATTCAGGCACCCATGAATGCCTATCTGCTGAATCTTGGCATTGAATCCCTTGCTGTTCGCATGGATCGCCATGTCAAGAATGCACAGAAGGTTGCCGAGTTCCTGGAAGCAAATGATAAGGTTGCCTGGGTAGAATATCCTGGCTTAAAGTCCGACAAATATTATGACCTGGCGCAGAAATACATGCCGAACGGTACGTGTGGCGTAGTTTCCTTTGGCGTCAAGGGCGGTCGTTCCGCTGCCGAAGAATTTATGAAGCATCTGCAGTTGGCCATCATTGCCACGCACGTGGCAGACGCCCATACCTGCGTGCTTCACCCGGCTTCTTCCACACATCGCCAGATGACGGACGAAGAACTTCTTGCTGCCGGCGTTAGCGCCGATCTGGTTCGTCTGTCTGTCGGCATTGAAAATGTAGACGACATTATTGCGGACCTGACCCAGGCCCTTGCCGCTGTTTAAAAAATAAATAGCGCTTGTTTGTAAAGCGTTTTGCAAAAAGAAAGACCTTGGAGCTTTTGCTCCAAGGTCTAAACTTTTGTCTTGTGTTCAGTGCTTATTCGCCCTTCATGTCAAGGAGCTTAACACCGCCGTCAACAACAGCTGCGGACAGCTTGATGGAGTCGGTAATAGCGGCTTCAATGTCATCCGGAGTGGCGCCGAGGTCTTTGTAAGAAGTTTCGGTGTCAAAGAAGATATCAATGTCCATGATGTACGGAAGCTGCATTGGGTCCATGCCGGATTCAATGCCACGCTTCTTGTAATCAAGAACATACATTGGCATTGCCATAGCCATCATCCATGGTGGGATGGAAATAACCGGACGGTTGTTTCCCATGCCGCGAGCTTTGTAAACAATCTTCAGGAACTGCGGCCACTTCATGTTGTAGCAGGAGATCGGGTAAGCACGGCCGCCCTTGGTGTTGTAAGCAGCACCAACGCAAACTTCACCAACCTGACGAACGGTCAGCATTGCGGTACCACCAGCCGGATAGAAGGTGCAAGGAAGCTTGTCCATCATCTTGAGCTGTTCAATCAGAATGGTCCAAACCGGCTTACGGCCCGGCTGTGTGCCAAAGATGTACGGCAGTTCCAGGATGGCAACGGAGAAGTTGTCATCGGCCAGGGAAAGAGCATACTTTTCCTGATCCATTCTGGCGCGGAAGTACGGGTTTCTTTCTTCGGTCTTCATCTTCGGATAGTTCTTTGCAACAAAAGAGAAGTAAGAACCAAAGATAACAGAGTGCTTGTAGCCAAGTTCCTTAGCCATCGGCATAAGTCTCTTCAGCGGAGCAATGTTGTACTGATAATATCTGTCATAAACAGGTGCCGGGAATTCTGCACGTTCGTCTACGCCGGCGGCATAAACAAGGCAGTCACAACCGGTCATCAATTCGCGAAGTTCGTCATCAGAGCACTTGTTAACGTCCTGGAAGATGATTTCCATTTCTTCCGGCAGCGGAGCGCCTTCTGGAAGAGGAGGAAGAGCCAGAGTCTTAACAGAGTCGCCTCTTTTGATGAACTGTTCAGCAGCAGAAGAGCCAAGAAGGCCGGTGCCGCCAATCATAAATACTTTCATGTTACGATCTCCTTTAAAAGAATACTGTTTTTGTGATTGTCATAAAATATAACAATCTGCACAAATGATATTTTACCCTTTTCATAGCATTTCTGTCAATTTTCCAGAGCTAGCTTTCACAAAAAATGTGCATGATTTTCGTTAGGCGATGTAGTGCTCTTTCATTGAAAGGAAAAAACGAATATGCTAGAATGTACATGATATATCCGATTTTATCGGAAACTTTTGGTTAGAATTTACAGTATTAAAAATCCCAAGACCAAGGAGGAATCAAACATGAAAACCTATAGTTCAGCCAACATACGAAACATTGTGGTAGCGGGTCATGCCGGCAGAGGTAAGACCTCACTGTGCGAAGCCATGCTTTATGTAGCAGGGGCAACCGATCGTCTCGGAAAAATAGCCGACGGCAGCACAGTCATGGACTATGACCCGGAAGAAAAGAAAAGACTCGCCAGTTTGCAGAGCGCTGTAGCAAGCCTTGAATGGAATGACGTCAAAATTAACTTAATTGACACTCCTGGTCTTTTTGATTTCGCCGGCGGTCTTTCCGAAGGCGTGCGTGCAGCAGGCTGCATGATGATTGTAACGGATGCAGAAAAAGCCAAGTATGATGTTGGGGCCGAAAAGGCCTTTGCCGCAGCCGAAGACAGAAATCTGTCCAAGATTTTTGTCATTAATAAGACGGATGCGGAAAACGCCAATTTCGGCAATCTGTTTGAAGAGCTGAAAGCCATCCACGGCAACAAGCTTTGCCCGGTCGTAGTACCGTTTATTGAAAACGACCGCATTAAGTGCCTGGTTAACTTTTCACAGAACAAAGCTTATGAATATCACGACGGCAAAGCCGTTGAAGTGGATATGCCGTCTTCCGAAAAGTTGGACGCCATGCGGGATATGTTCCTGGAAGCCGTTGCCACAACCGATGACGACTTAATGGAAAAGTATTTTAACGGAGAAGAGTTTACAGAAGTAGAAGCCCTGACCGGCCTGCTTGCCGGTGTTACCGAAGGCTCCGTTTATCCGGTTTACGCCTGCTCCGCAACCAAGCTGGAAGGCATAGATCTTTTGCTGAAGGGCATTGTTAACCTTGGACCATCTGCTTCTTCCAAGACCGGCGAACTTGCCGTAGATGAAGACGGAAATGAAGTCCAGGTTCCTTGTGATGACAAAGCGCCGCTTGCCGCCATTTGCTTTAAGACTATTGCAGACCCGTTCGTTGGCAAACTGTCTTATCTGAAAGTCATTTCCGGTAAGCTGACGGCAGAAAGTGCAGCCTATAACCCACGGACCGGAGAAATGGTAAAGATGGGCAAGCTGGTTGCGCCACAGGGCGGAAAACAGACCGATATTAAAGAAATCAGTGCCGGAGATATCGGCATTGTTACCAAGCTGGCCGGTGTTAAGACCGGAGACACCCTTTGCGATCCAAAGCACATCCTTACCCTGAAGGGCCTGTCGTTGCCGGTGCCTGTTTACACCAGAGCGGTTACTGCCAAGAAGAAGGGCGAAGAAGAAAAAATTGCCCAGGGCCTGTTGCGTCTGTCCGAAGAAGATCCAACCATTAAATTCTATACAGATCCGGAAACCAAGGAACAAATCCTGGCCGGCCTTGGAGAACAACACGTTGATATTATTGTTGGCAAGCTGAAGAGCAAGTTTGGTGTAGAAATGAACCTGGCTGCGCCGAAGGTTGCTTACCGGGAAGCCATTCGCAAGAGTGTTTCCGTTCAGGGTAAGTACAAGAAGCAATCCGGTGGTCATGGTCAGTACGGAGACGTTTGGATTCGCTTTGAGCCATGTGATGCCGAAGGCCTGGAATTTGCAGAAGAAGTCTTTGGCGGATCTGTTCCACGGAACTTCTTCCCGGCAGTAGAAAAGGGTTTACAGGAATCTATCAAGCACGGTGTGCTTGCCGGATATCCAATGGTTGGCCTGAAAGCGGTTCTGTATGATGGCTCTTACCATCCGGTAGACTCGTCTGAAATGGCATTTAAGACCGCCGCTTCCTTTGCGTATAAGGAGGGTATTCCGAAGGCAGCACCGGTTATCCTGGAACCGATTGTTACTTTGACGGTTGACGTTCCGGATGACAACATGGGTGACATCATGGGAGACATTACGAAGCGTCGTGGCCGTGTTCTTGGCATGGAGCCAATTGACGGTCGTCCCGGTATGCAGCGTTTGGTAGCAGAAGTTCCGGATGCGGAACTGTCCGACTTCTCAACCATGCTTCGCTCTACCACCAAGGGTCGTGGCTCCTTTACCAAGGAATTTGCCCGGTATGAAGATGCTCCACAGAATGTGGCAGAAAAAATTATTGCAGAATCCAAAGCAGAATAAAAGAAGGCCTCCGGCAAGTTGCCGGAGGCCTTTCAATTTTTGTTTAGTCTGCTTTTAAAATGGCTAAGTTCTTTGCAGATTGTTCTACGTTATGGGAATAAACGTGGGAAAGGTCAATCATGTCATACACCGTGATAGGGTGTCCGCGTTTGGACCACCGCGCAAAGCACATTAAATATAAGAACTTTAAACTGCGAAGGGTTAAGAGGCGTTCAATGGCTAAATCGCCATCCTGATACGCATCCAGGGTATAACGGAAGAAAAAGTAGGCGCCAAGGCGGCGGAACCACTGGTTAATCTGATCCCCCTGCTGCTCCTTGAAGAGCACTTGGGCGGAGTAGTAGTCCGGGCGACGAAGCAACAGCTTTACGGCGTGCACGGCTTTGGCCCAGTCTTCGCTTAACACTTCCATAGAGTCCATGCGGTCCCGCAATTGAAGATTGGTTTCGTCCAAGGCAAACAAGTCTTCCAATGGGCTTTGTGGGTCTAACGCGGTGGAAACCAGTTGGTCACGAATGTCCCGCAGGTCATCCAATTTGGCGTCTCCGGTGCTTAGGTCCGTGTCTCCGGTTACTTGGAAAGAGGCGTCTGGTCCGAAAAACAGATGGCCGACTTCCATGCAGGAAAGACTGAGGTCCATTTGCTCATAGTTGCCAATGGTTAGAACAGATTGTGGGAAACTGGTTACCAGGTGGGTCATGCCTTCATTTATGCCGGCGTCGTTTCCGGGACAGTGATATTCCAGGCAGTTTTCTCCGGCACAGGTAAATTGTTCGGCGTATTGTGGATACTCTCTCATTCTTCTCACCGTACTTTTTTGGATTTTTGATGATTAATTTTTGAAGGCGGCAATATTCTTGTCGTCATGCTCTACCTCTTTGGAATAGGTGTGGCAGAATTCCATGAAGTCCTGATTGGTCAGGTGGTATTCCGCTACCGGACCGGTTTGGCCGGCTTTTTGTTCTCCGGCCCACCAGTGGGAAAAGGCCATAAGATATAACAGGCGCATGCTGCGACGCATCATTTTCAGACCGCAGACCGGGCTGTCATCATAATAGGAATCCGGGAAATACCGGAAAGCCAGATACATACTGATCTTTTCAAAGTTCCGCTCCAGAATTTCCTGATTGCGCCAAAGGAAAAGGGCTTCCAGGTTTTCATTGATATGCGGAAGAAGTTCTTTCATCTGCTTCATTTCCGCGGCCCAACGCGGATCCCATGGGTCTTCGTCTTTCAATAGCTTTAAAAGGGCTTCATTGCTTTCTTTCGGCAGGCGTTTGCCGATTAAAACATATTCCTCTACCTGCGCAATACGCTTTGGCAAGGGAAGATCCGTTTTTCCGAGAATGGCCAGAGCTTTATCCCGTACTTCCAGACAGGTAGTAAAGTCTATGTCATCCAAATAGGATTCTGTCAGGTAGGCGGGATTTTCCTTCTCCTGCCGAATGACAGAAAAACGGAAGTCGTCCCGGAAGAACAGCCGACTGGCTTCCGGGCAGGAAAGACTTAAGTCATACTGCCGATAATCAGCTACTTCTACCACAAAACGCGGATGTTCGGCGCAGGTGCGGCAAAGACGGTTTTCTCCTAAATGCAGAATGATATCACACAGGTTTTGCTCATTTAAAAACGGGCAGCGCCCCTTTTCTGTCAAGGGAAAAACGGCGTCTCCGTCCGGGGTTTCCGCAATATGGGAACGGATGACGTCCCCAAACGGAGCGGGTGCAATTTCCTGATAGTAGGTTAGGGCGTCTTCGTCTAAATCTACTTCCCAACCGGCACAGCAGGTTTCGGGACAATCTCCGGCGATACAGTGAAACTCCGGATAATAATTAGGGTATTCAATGACCATGGTTAAGACTCAATTCTGCCAGAACCTTGGTCAAAAGGGAATAAAAGCGGGCTAAGGAATCCAGCGGCATTTTTTCATCTGGGGTGTGGACGTGGAATAAATCAGGGCCGACGGACACGGCATCCAGGCCGTCCATGGCGCTGACCAGCAGGCCGGTTTCCAGGCCGGCGTGTAAGGCTTCTACCTTCATGTTCTTTCCGAACAGGGATTGGTATGTGGAAAGGATGCAGTCCCGGAGCGGGGATACTTCCTGGTACGCCCAGCCGGGATACCGGCCGGAAACCTCCATGGTGAAGCCGAAGGCTTCCGCAGCAAGGCGGATGCGGTTTAAAGCTTCTTCTTCCAGGGAGTCCACGGAGCTGCGGGCCATGCAGGCGTAGGTGCAGCTGGCATCATCTGTACGAACAATTCCTAAGTTGGAAGAGGAAACAACCGCGCCGTCCAGCTGCGAATTCCGTGAAAGGACGCCATTCGGCGTCAGCAGAATGGCGCTGGCAAGGGCCTGCCCGTCGGCCGCTGTCATGGCATAGACCTGGCGGTCTTCCTGAAGGCAGAAGTGGAATTTAAAGTCCGGTTCCTGCGGACGGATTTCGTCATGATAGTTGTTGCGTAAATGCTCCAGCATGGCAATGGCACGGTCTGCGGAGTCCGAGGTGCGGTACAGCACCGTGGCGGAGCACTCCCGCGGAATGGCATTGTCCATGCCGCCACCGTTAAAGTCAACCAACTGAACGTAAGGATTGTCGGCAAAGAGGTTGGACAAGGTACGAGCCATTAACAGAATGGCGTTGCAGTGGTTTAAGTCTATGTCTGTTCCGGAGTGGCCGCCCAGCAGGCCCTCAATGGTAATGCTGATGAGGAAGCCCTGCGCTTCATGGCGCCGAATGGCGCGGGTGGTGTCTACTCTTGCACCGCCGGCGGAACCGACAACGCAGATGCCTTCTTCTTCGGAGTCCAGATTGATTAACTGGGTGCTTTTTAGCCAGGTGGGACTTACTTTGGAAGCACCAAGCAACCCGATTTCTTCTCCTGTGGTAAACAGGCATTCCAGTGGCGGATGGGTTATCTCTTTGTCTTCCAGAATGGCCAGCATCATGGCCACGGCAATGCCGTCGTCTGCTCCAAGGGTGGTTCCGTTGGCGGTCAAAGCGCCGTCCTGAATTTGCAATTCAATGCCGTCGGTTTGAAAGTCATGGGAACAGGTGGATAATTTTTCACAGACCATATCCATGTGTCCTTGCAGTGCAAGGAATGGAGCGGTTTCTCCGCCGTTTTGGCCCGGTTTGCGAATCAGCACATTCAGGGCTTCGTCCTGCATGGCTTCCAATCCATGGTCCTTTGCAAACTGCATCAGAAAATTGCTGATGCCGGCTTCGTTTCCGGAGCCTCTTGGGATGGCAGAAATCTGTTCAAAAAAAGATAAAACATTGGCCGGTTCCCGTCCGGCGAATAAGTCTGTCATAGTGTCTAATGCCTTCTTTTAAGTGGTGTATGGATTAAAAGGAAAGGGTATTGACCTTTTCTGTTAATTCTATAATTTGATCCCGGTAAAACGCAATCAGTGCCGGGCCTTCCGGCTGGTTCTGCAGGCGGCGGATAGAGCGCCGCAGTAACCGGGTATAACCAAGCAATTTTGCTTTGTTTTCCTCTTCTTCTAAAATAACCGGATCCTTGGTTTCGAAGTATTCTTCCAGGGTTCGTTTCCAGAAAGTACCGGCAAGTTCCCATGGAATGCCAAGAAATTCGTCAGTTACGCTGTGGTTCAGTGCAGAAAATCCGCGGAATGCATTAAAGATAGAGGCAAAGTCAAAGACCGGAGCGCCGTAAGACAGCGTGTCCATATCAATCAGGATGGGTTCTCCGTTCTGGAGCATGACGTTGCGGGTATGGTAATCTCCGTGGATCAGATGGTGATCTTCCGGAATGGCTTGTACCAGGGCATGTAATTTTTCCCAGGTTTCTGCCGGAAGGTGCTCCTTCAGGAAGTCTACCCAACCCATAACCACGGCTTTTTCATCTGGAAAATCTTCCGGGGAAACTTCGGTGGCATGGATTTGTTTTAACAGACGCACAAAAACCTGTAAATAGTCTTCCAGGTTTTCCGGATGGGCCTTTAACAGTTTACTAAGGGATTTGGCGGACAGCAGTTCAAAAACAGAACCGTAGCTGTTGCCGACTTTTACTACATCGTACGGGATGGCGGTATTAATGCCGGATACAAAGGCTTTGCGAGCCAGCTCCCGCTCATTTTGAATTTCCGGAAGTGCATCCGGATTGCGATATACTTTGACAACGGTTTCCGGGTCAATCCGGTAAACCAGGCCGTTGGAGCCCTGACCGATTAACGTACAGCCTTCTACAGACAACTGGCGATACGCTTTTTGTACGGGCAGCATTTCCGTAAAACCGGTCATTTCCAAAATGTCATACACTTCAGGGGAAGCGTTGATTATTTGCAAATCCGGATGATCCTTCCGGAGACGCAGTATAACACGCAGTCCGGCACTGGAAATGTAAACCAGGGCTTCGGCGTCCAGAATATAGGAAAGGCCCGGATTAGCATCTATGACCTTTTTGCAGTCTGCTTCCACAGCGGCAGCGTTATTGGTGTCAATGCGCCCTTCCAGGCAGAGGTAGAGGGTATCGTTTTCCTGATAGGTTTTCATAAACGGGGCGTCCTTCCTGACATAAATTAGTCGTGATGAAAGATTTCGTGCACCAGCTGCAGGTATTCCTGATAGGCATCGGTATCTGCCAGTTGGTTTGTATATTCTGCAATGCTCTCATAATACCATTGTTGCATGGCAGGGTCCTTTTGGTTGAAGTGTGCCCACAGGGCATCTCCTTCCGCGCGGTAGGAGCGGGCGTAGGAGCGGAGATTGGCAAGCTTGTCACTAAGCCATAAAATTTTGATGTCTCTGTCAGTGGTCTGCTTTAAATCCTGTAAGGATTCCTTTTTCCGGATTTGCCAGGTGTCTTCCGGCGGGCGGTCCTGCCGCTTGTCTTCCGTTTCACTCTTGACCAGTTCATAAACGCGTGGGCCGAATTTTTCCTGGATTTCTTCCAGGGAGACACCGGCGTCTTCTACTACATCGTGGAGAACGGCGGCAGCCAACAACTCCTGATTATTGGAAATAGTGGATGCAATGGAAGCAACCTCCAGCGGATGAAGAATGTATGGGGAATAGGAAAGTTTTCGTGTCATGCCGGCATGCTTTTCCGTGGCAAAGTAAATTGCCTGATCTAATAAATCCATAAGTCTGCTGTCAAATCCTTTTCTGTAAAGTTAAGATATTCTGACCGTCTTTTTGCTGGTAGGACAAGTCATCCATGGTTTTCTTAACCAGGAAGATGCCGAGTCCGCCAACGGTACGGTCTTCTGCACTCTGACTGAGGTCCGGTTCATCCCGATCTAACGGGTTAAAAGGAATGCCGCTGTCTGTAAATTGCAGACTGAAGACGCCGTCTTTGTAGCGGGTTCCCAATGTAATATTTCCGGATTGCCCAATATAAGCATAGTGCGCAATGTTTACGAAGACCTCTTCTGCTGCAAGGGAAATTTGCATGGCGTCTTTGGGACTGCAGGGGGTCTTTTCCAACGCCTGCTCTACAAAGGCAATGGCGGAGGCCAGTTCCGCATCCGAGGCGGGGAAGGTTTGTTCGGAGAAGTCTGTATTATGGGCGGCTTTGCGGAATTCCATCAGGAGCATGGTAATGTCGTCAAACTGTGCAGCGTTTCCGGCAAAGGTGGCCAGTTCCTGCCGCAGGTTCAGAAGGAGATCATAAATGTCATCTCCGCCGTGCTGTGTCAGATAGGCGGAAAGCCGATCCGGTCCATACAGTTCATTGGCTTCATTCATGGTTTCAGTAACACCGTCGGTGTATAAGAACAACCGGTCTCCCGGATTCATGTGCATGGTGCCCAGTTTGTATTTCATTCCGTCCATGGCACCAAGCACCAGGCCTGGACGATTCTTCACATACCGGAAAACACCGTCTTTCTGCCGGAGCAGTGGCGGGGTATGACCGGCATTGGCATAATGCAGTTCGCCGGTTTCCAAATCCAAAACGCCCATCCACGCGGTAACAAAGTATCCGGTGTCATTGCCTTCACACAAAGTGTGGTTCATCCGTGTAAAGACTTCATTCGGTTCCAGCCCGGATTGGGCGTGATTCTTCATTAAAATTTTGGCAATGACCATGAACAGGGCAGCGGGAACGCCCTTGCCGGAAACGTCTCCAACTGCAATTGCCAGGTGTTTCTGGTCTACCATATACATATCATAAAAGTCACCACCGACCTCTTTGGCCGGTTCCATGGTGGCAAAAATGGAAAACTCATCATGCTCCGGGAACGGAGGGAAAATATTTGGCAGCATGTTGGCCTGAATGTCCGTGGCAATGCTGAGCTCGGCGCTAATCCGTTCTTTTTCCTTTAGAGAGTCCACCATCTGGTTAATGCTGTTGCCGATGTGCCCCAGCTCATCTTTGGAGTTCATTTCCAACGGCTCTTCCGGGAATTCGCCGGAGCCGACTTCGTCCAGATAAGAATCTATGCGGGCCAGGCTTTTGCTCCATTTTGCCGTGCGATTCAGAATTAAGGCAAAGGCCAAAAGTAACATGATTCCAAGGAGCAATAACAGTCCCTGTTTCAGATTCTTGGTGGCATTTTCCAGTTCGGAAACTTCCCGGCCGGCTACCAGAATGCCAATGGTGTTGCCTTCGGCATCATAAATACAATGGTAATAACAGTAAACCATATTTCCTGCTGCATTGGCCTGGCCGGAGAAGTAGCCGTCTTTGTCCAGCGTATCAGCAACGGTCTTATCAATATAAGTGCCAACGATAACTTTACCGTTCATATCTTTAGCAGAACCGGCAACGCGGATATAGTGCCCTTGCTGATATCCTGTTTTCTTGTCTCCGACCCAGGTTAGTTCGTCATCATTGTCGGTTTTCATGAACACATAGGAAAAGGACCCGGTTTTTTGCTGTAATTTCTGGAACGGTTCGGTGTTGGCGTCTTCCAGGGTTCCGTTGCCAAGACGAACGGTTCCTTTATAAATGTAACCGTCCTGAATGGACCAGTCCCCTTCACCAATTAAATCAGAAAGGTATTCCAGGTTAGATTGCAACTGCTCGGTCATGAGTTCTTTTTCCTGCTGGTCTACCACATAGGTAACTGCAATGGAAATACTGGTATACAGAATGGCGCCGCAGATCAGAACAATCAGAAGCACTTTGGACGCCACAGTATGCAATTTAAAGAAGGATTTTAATTTCTCTTTGTTCATGGTGCGTCCTTCCTTGTCTTAAACAATGGTAAGAATGTCCGAAAAGCCGGTCATATCCAAAATGTCCCGGACGGTGCTGTTGACATGGGTCAGAGTTAAGGAACCGCTCCCGGCAAGCTGCTTTTGTGCTGTCAGCAAAACACGCAATCCGGCAGAGGAAATATAATCCGATTCTGCAAAATCCAAAACCAGTTGATTGCTCTTTTCCAAAGCACGGTTAATTGCTGCGGAAAGCTCCGGGGAGGAAAGAGTGTCTAATCGCCCGGAAAGGGCAAGGGCAATGGTGGCTCCGTTTTCCGTTACAACGATGTTCATGCTGGTCCGACTCCTTTCGGTTTTGTCTGCAATTCTTATACCAAATTAAGTCTTATTATAAAGCAGTAACTGAAACAAGAAAAGAAAAAAATAAAGACCACGCAACTAACATAGTTGCGTGGTCTTTTGTGGTGACCCGGACGGGAATCGAACCCGTGTTACCGCCGTGAAAGGGCGGTGTCTTAACCGCTTGACCACCGGGCCATTTGGTAGCGGGAGTAGGATTTGAACCAACGACACCCCGGGTATGAACCGAGTGCTCTAGCCAACTGAGCTATCCCGCCATGTGTTAAAGCAAGAGTCATTATAACGGAATCATATATGACTTGTCAACACTTTTTTTGTGTTCTTTAGCCATTCGGCAAAAGAAGGCTTTTTAGCTCCTGTGGAGAGTGTGCAATGGCGTCGGCTCCGGCGGTAAGGAGCTCCTGCTCCGAGCCAAAGCCGTAGGTGACGCCAATGGCGCTGACACCGGCTTTTTTTCCGCCGGTAACGTCATAATGACGGTCTCCAACCATGCAGATGTCCGGGCCGGCAGATAAGTTTAGCTGTGCCAGGGCACAGCCGACCAAATACGTTTTGTCGGCATTCTTGTTATGCAGCTCCGGGCCGATGACGGCGTCCAGCAAATCGTCAATGCCGACAAACGGTACGGCCATCTGCAAAAAGTGGAGCGGCTTGGAAGACGTTACGGCGGTTTTAATACCGGCCGCCTTCAGCGCCTCCAGTAACTCCCGGATGCCGGGGTACAAATCTAATTCAAAGACCCCCTGCTTCTGATAGTACACACGGTATAAATCTACCAGCTCCGAAGTCAGGGGCTCTTCTGTGCCGTAAACATGGGAATAACCATCATATAAAGGTGGACCGATAAAGTAATTCAGACCTGCTGGATCGCCTACGGGAATGCCCTTTTCCGCCAAAGAAAAACGGATGGCATTTTTAATGCCCCGCTCCGTGTTGGCTATGGTGCCATCAAAATCAAAGAATACTGCGCGAACCGCCTGCATGGAACCCCTCCTTTGCTGTTGTTCATTATACTGTAAGAATGGTATAATCAGCAACGGTGATTCTCATGACTGAAACAACCAGGCAGAGTCGGATTATTTTCCTGGACGAGGTACGCGGCTTCTGCATCTTATGCATGATTCTGTATCATGCACTTCTTTTGTTAGATCAGTTTTTCTCTGTGCAAATAGCAGCCACGCTTTGGCACTGGTTGTCTTATATTCAGCCGCTTTATGTTATTGCATTTGTGGTTATCAGCGGCATCAGCTCCCGCCTGAGTCATTCCAACTGGAAGCGGGGTCTGAAGCTGGCGGTTATTAGTGTTCTTATTACTGTTGTAACGGTGCCGGTGGCGCACGCCGTTCACTTTCATGGAATGGAAGATTATTTTGGTATCCTGCACTGTCTGGCGGGTTGCATTCTGCTTTTTGCTGCCGCGGAGGGCTTGCTGGCCAGGGTGAAGCCGGAGATAGGCGTTGCGGTTTGCCTTGTTCTTTACGGCGTCAGTACCCTGCTTTTCCCCATGACTCTGGATAGCTGCACGAACGCACTCTTCTGGCTTGGAATCCATAATACGGATTTTGTTTCCATGGATTATTGTCCTTTGTTGCCGCTGGTGTTCCCGTTTTTCTTGGGAACCTTTCTTGGCGTTTTTGTAAAAGCCGGACGGATTCCTGACTGGACGTACCGTTCTCATGTTCCCTTTTTTGCTTTTACCGGCCGTCATTCACTTTGGATTTACTTGTTGCATGTACCTATTCTTTACGGCCTGTTTACGCTTTACTTTAAACTGTTTTAAGGAGTTTTCCCATGACCAAAAAAGAGCGCGCCCGCGCCGCGGTGGAACAATTAAAACTCATGTATCCGGATCCGGAATGTTCACTGGAAGCGCAGGATCCGTATCAGCTGTTGGTGGCAACACGCTTGTCCGCTCAGTGCACGGATGCCCGGGTCAACCTGGTTACGCCAGCATTGTTTGCCGCGTTTCCCACCCCGGAAGCTATGTCCAAAGCACCGGTAGAAGAAGTGGAAGAACTGATTCGCTCCACCGGCTTTTACCACACCAAAGCCAGAGACCTGGTTATCATGGCCCAGCAGCTGTTAGACCGCTTTGACGGCAACGTGCCGGATAACATAGAAGATTTAACCTCTTTACAAGGCGTCGGCCGAAAAACGGCCAATCTGATTTGCGGAGACATTTACCATGTCCCGGGCTCCGTGGTAACGGATACGCACCTAATCCGCATTGCCAACCGCATCGGTTTAGTGGACACCAAGGACCCAAAGAAGGTGGAACTGGAACTCCGCAAGCTGTTGCCGCCGGAGGAAAGCAACAACTTTTGCCACCGTTGCGTTATGCACGGGCGTGCCTGCTGCACGGCCCGGAAGGCCCATTGCGAAAACTGCGCCTTAACGGAAATTTGCAAAAAGAAGATTGCAAAATAACGCATTTTCATTAAAATACTGTATAGGCGCGTTTTTGCGCCACCCTTATGGGCCTATAGCTCAGCTGGGAGAGCGTTCGGTTCGCATCCGAGAGGTCGAGGGTTCGAATCCCTTTAGGTCCACCACATAGGAACGGTTATTCTGACAGAATAACCGTTCTTTTTTTTTCACTGTTATCTTTGGGAATCCCGATACTTTTTCGGGGTAAGGCCATAGGCTTCTTTGAAAATGCGATGAAAATAACTGAGGTTGCTGTACCCAACAGCGCGGCCAATGTCATCTACCTTAAGTGATGTACAACGTAGGTAATAAGCGGCCTGGCTTAGGCGCTTATGCTGCAGCAATTCTTGGAACGTGTTCCCGGTCCTGCGCCGGATTTCCCGGCTAAGCCAGTAAAGATCATAATTTAATTCGCCGGCAATCTCTGTAAGGGAGGCTGCCTGGTAATATTCCTCAATGTAGCGAAGTACCCGCACAACCGCATCTTCCTGCATATTTTTGGTGGTCAACTTGTCCGTGTGGTTCATCAGCTCCATAAAAAGCAGTCCCATGGTGGTTTGGCAAATGCTTCGGCGATTTGGCTCGCTTTCATTTAACAGGGTGTAAATCAGGTTTTCTACCAGATTCTGAACCGGTAAAATATCTGCCACACGGAAATGCAGCCAACCGGTATTTTCGGAGCCAAGGCTTTCGGTTAAGAAAGTGCGTAGCGGCGCTTTGTCGGTATCCAGCATTTCCAAAACCTTATCAAAAAACTGCGGCAGAATAATAAAATTTACGGCAATGTCGTCTTCGCCGGCAGGTAAAATTTCCTGGGTTGCTCCCTGGCCGAAGAACAGTAGCTCGCCCTGTTGCAATGTAACAGAGGTGCCGTTGGCAATGTGTGTGGTACTTCCCTGGCACATATAGACCACTTCTACGTAGTTGTGGCTGTGCTCCGGGAAGTGAGCAAAACGGGTATGGGGACGGATGGTAATCAGCCGCCCGCTCTGCAGAAGTTTGGCAGCATCCACGATGTCAGATGCCGCAGCTGCGTCCATATAAATTCCTTTATTTAGCGCCTGCCCGGACAGAAGAGACTCCTCTTCCGGACTGATTTTGCTGAGCTGTTGCAGCAATTCCTGATTTAACATGTGCTTGGCACCCCGCCTTTCTTACCTCCTACTATAATTTTTTTGTGTCCTGGTTTGCAATGCAAATCAGGACACTTTTTCTGTCAAATAGCAATCTAAACTTTTGCGTCTATACATGATTAAATGAAGGCAAAGTGAGGCGCGTAAGAATGAAGTGTTATCTTGCAATAGATATTGGTGCATCCTCTGGACGACATATTTTAGGCTGGTGGGAAAACGGAAAAATAAAGGCAAAAGAGATTTACCGGTTTCCCAATGGCGTAACAGAGCAGGCGGGACATCTTACCTGGGATATGGAAAGTTTGGTTTCCCATGTCCGGCGCGGCATAGAAAAAGCCAAAGTGGAGTGCTCTGAAATTGTCAGTCTTTCCGTAGATACCTGGGGTGTGGATTACGTCCTTATGCAGGGCGATATAGCTGTTTTCCCCGTCTACGCCTACCGCGATGACCGTACGAAAGAGGCAGTGGAGAAAGTACACGGCAAAATTTCTTTTTCCAATCTGTACCAGCGGACGGGGATCCAATATCAACCCTTTAACACAATTTATCAACTTTATGCGGACCAATTGGCAGGACGCTTAAAGGATACAACAGATTTTTTGATGATTCCGGAATATCTTATTTACCGGCTTTGCGGAGTTAAAGTGCATGAGTACACGAATGCCACAACAGGCGGTATGGTGAATGCCGAAACAGGAGAATATGATCCGGAAATCATTGCCGCGCTGGGGCTGCCGGAACACCTTTTTCCAAAACTGGCTGCACCGGGAACCGTGGCTGGCGAATATGAAGGTATCAAAGTGGTCCTTTGTGCCACCCACGACACCGGATCAGCGGTTGAGGGAATTCCCATGGTTGGAAATAATCCTTATATTTCAAGCGGGACCTGGTCCCTGCTTGGTGTAAAGACAGAAAAGCCAATTACAAACCGGGCAAGTGAACTTGCCAACTATTCCAATGAAGGTGGCGTAGGCTATAACCGGTATCAGAAAAACATTATGGGTATGTGGCCGGTAAACGAACTGAAGCGGGAACTTTGTCCCGATACTCCCTTTTCAGAAATAGATCAGGCTGCGGTAGAAAGTACGTGTGAAACCGTTGTAGATATTAATGATCCGGAGTTTTTTGCGCCCAAGAGCATGAAGTCTGTCTTTGACGAGAAAAGCGGAAATACCTTACACACGATCGGAGATTATTTTTGCTGTGCGTATCGCTCTTTGGCAGTCAGCTATCAAACCGCGCTTGCTGAACTGGAGCGAAACACCGGAAAAACTTATAAAACGCTTTACATTGTAGGTGGTGGCGCAAAAAACAAAGTGTTAAATGAACTGACTCGCAAAATAACAGGAAAAGAGGTTGTTGCGCTGCCCATAGAGGCAACGGCAATTGGCAACCTGAAAGTACAGATGGAGGGTATGGAATGTTAGTGGAAACCAAAGCAAGAATCGGCGTTTTTGCCATTGCCCTGGGGGCGTATCTGCCGCAATTCCCGGAGCTTGTGCCGGAATTTGAGGAGCAGTACCGGGACTTTAAGAAGCGGATTCCGGACACCGTAGAACTGATTGATGGCGGCATTGTGACGACAAAGGAACTGTCTATGGCGGCGGGAGATAAATTCCGTGCCGCAGATGTGGACCTGGTTATCCTGCAACTTTTGACCTATGCCACCAGTTACAATATGCTGCCGGCGGTACGGGATTTGGATGTGCCGGTGGTGCTGGTAAATCTGCAGAAGAAAAAGGCACCGGATTACGCAAACACAGATACTCCTACCTGGCTTGGCCAGCTGTATGCCTGCGGTGCTGTTGGTGAAATGGTTGCAGATTTGGAACGCGCAGGAAAACGGCATGCGGTTATTACCGGTGTAGTGGAAGGCGGAGATGATACGGCCCAGGCAGAAATTGAAGACTGGTGCCGGGCAGCACAGGTGCGTCGCCGCTTCCGTGATACCAACCTTGCCCAAATTGGCAGACCGTACCCCGGTATGATGGATTTGTATATTGACGAAACCAATTTGTATCATCGGATGTGGCTGTATACCAAGCAGTTTGACTGGGAAAAAATGTGGGCCATTGCCGATGATATTACAGATGAAGATGCCATTCGCACAAAAGCGGAGGAAATCTTAGATACCTTTGATATTGAAGGTGGTGCCACGGTGGAAACCGTTTGGGATATGGCACGTTATGTGGTTGCCTTTGAACAATGGGTCAAGGACGAACAGATTGCGCTGATTGCTTCCCATTATGATGGCTTTGCCAAAGGGGTGGCCGGAAAACTGGATGCCATGCTGATTCCGGCGTTCTCCATGCTGATTAAGCAGGGCGTTGCCTGCGCGGTAGAGGGAGACATTAAAGTGGCAATGGCCATGAGTATTCTCAAAACCATTTCCGGTACCGGACAACTTTCTGAAATGTATTCCATTGACTTTGATGAAGATGTTTGCATTATTGGCCATTCCGGCTCGGGCGATGCAGACATCAGCGTAGAAAAGAAGCCCACCATGAAAATTGTTCCGGTATTCCACGGGAAAACGGGTGGAGGCTATCTGACCCAGTTTTATCCGCCGGTTGGTCCGGTAACGTACCTTGGCATTACACAGGATCAGGATGGGCACTTTAAATTTGTTGTGGCAGAAGGGGAGAATCAGGAAGGCCCGATTTTTACCTTCGGAGACACCAATATGCGCACGAAATTTTCCTGCGGAGCACGGGAATTCTGTAACCGCTGGAGTCAGGCGGGACCGACGCATCATATGGCGGCAGCAATCGGCCACCATACCAATACCATCTTAAAGGTGGCAGAAATTTTTGATGTGCCGGTAGATGTTATTACCAGATAAGGAGAAACGGAAATGAAAGATATTTTAACAGCACCGTGGATGATAGAAATGATCCGCACGGCGGACAATATGTATCAGCATGGCTGGGATGAACGCAACGGCGGCAACATTAGCCTGTTGTTAGAGGAAGAACAGGTATGTGAATACGTGGACACGAAGAAGGTTCTGCGTACTTTGGAAACAGGATTTACCGCGCCCTCTCTGGAAGGAAAGTATTTCCTTGTAACCGGAACAGGAAAGTATTTTAAAAATGTAAAATATGCACCGGAAGTCAATTTGGGACTGGTGCACCTTGTAAACGAAGGGCAGACGGCTGAACTGCTTTGGGGATTTGCCGATGGAGGCTGCTTTACCTCCGAGTTCCCAGCGCATATGATGAGCCATGCAGAGCGGCTGAAAGTGGATTCGGAAAATCATGTAGTTATGCACTGTCATCCAACCAACTTACTTGCTATGACGTATGTCCATACACTGGATGAAAAAGCGTTTACAAGAACCCTTTGGCAGATGTGCACCGAGTGTATTGTCGTCTTTCCGGACGGCGTTAATGTTTTGCCGTGGATGCTTTGCGGCACCAATGAAATTGGTCGTGCCACTGCCGAAAAAATGCAGACAGCCAGACTTGTAGTATGGGCACAGCATGGAATTTACGGTGCCGGCAAAGATCTGGATGAAACCTTCGGGCTGATTGAAACAGCCGAAAAGGCGGCAGAAATCTACATGAAAATTGCCCATCTGCCAATCCTGAACAGCATTACAGATGAACAAATGCACCAGTTGGAACAGCGTTTCGGCGTAACGGCCAGAGCGGGATATTTATCTTAGCTTTTGTCAATTGTTTTTAGCTTAAAACTGTTTTTGTAGAATTCCAGTAGTCCGTCATCTCGCATTTTTCCAAGCTCCTTGGAAAGGGCACTGCGGTCCAGGTTTAAGTAGTCTGCCAACTGCTGGCGGTTAAAAGGGATCTGAAAGGTGGTGCTACCGTTTTTGGCGGCCTGCGTTGACAAATAAAGCATAACTCTTTCCCGGATGGTTTTGGGTGTGGTGCAGAAAATGCGGTTAGATAAAAGCAGGTTCTTCTGTACGGAAATACGAAGAATATTATTTAATAGTTTAGGGTACCAGGTCTGCTGTGCGTTTTTTTCGCACAGCAGATTTTTTATGTCCACAAAAAGAATGTTACAGTTTTCTGCCGCTACTGCATCTACCATCATTGGCTCTCCGGCAATGGCATAGGTCTCGGCAAATACCTGACCGACGGAAATGTTACTTAAAATACTTCTCTTTCCCCAGGGGCCAATGCTTTCTATGTGAACACTGCCATTTTGGACAATGCCGATTTCGTGGACAAGGTCTCCGGAGTGAAAAATGATGGTTTCTTTGGGAAAGGAGCTGGATCGCAGATAGGAAGAAGAAAGGATGTCCGCGGCTTCGGCATCCGTGAAATTCTGGAATAAAAAAGAGGGTAGGGTTTTCATGGAATTTTTCATAGAGCTCCTCGTTTCGTGGTTATAACCACATAATTACTACCTTTATTACACTATACTAAGCGTGGAAAAGCAAGAAAAATGGAGGAGCTACCTATGATTAGAAAGATTATTCAGATTGATGAAGAAAAGTGCAACGGCTGTGGAGCCTGCGCCAATGCCTGCCATGAAAATGCCATTGAAATGGTAAACGGTAAGGCCAAATTAATGCGCGATGATTATTGTGACGGTATGGGTGACTGCCTGCCGCAGTGCCCGACCGGTGCTATTACATTTGTGGAGCGGGAGGCCGCCGCTTATGATGAACAGGCGGTAGAGGAAAACAAAAAGAAGAAGCAGGCCGCCGCAGCGCCGGCTCAGGGCGGACACGGTGGTCACGGTGGCTGCCCCGGCCACCAGATGCATCGCTTCCAGCGGGATATTACTCCGGAAAGTGCTCCAGAAGCTGTTGCAGCGCCTGTTGCCAAACCGCAATCCCAGCTGGGTCAGTGGCCGGTGCAGATTAAACTGGTATCCCCTGAAGCATCTTATTTTGATGGCGCCAAGCTTCTGATTGCAGCCGATTGTACGGCTTATGCTTATGCCAACATGCACCAAGACTTTATGCGCGGCAAAATCACTATAATCGGCTGCCCGAAGCTGGACGCTGTTGATTACACGGAAAAGCTGACCGAAATTATTAAGAATAACAACATCCAGTCCGTCACCATTGTCCGCATGGAAGTGCCCTGCTGCGGCGGCCTCCAAATGGCTGCCATGAACGCCCTGCAAAACAGTGGCAAGTTCATTCCTTGGCAGGTAGTCACCATCTCCCTTGATGGCAAAATCCTGGATTAAATAAAAAGCTGACTCGCCCGGGCGAGTCAGCTCCTTTGCGTTTGAAAAGACACGCCATGTTAAACCAACAAAGCACCGGATCTTTGTTAATTCTTTCGGCTGAAAGCGATTTATAATAAAGGTGTCCGAGTTTAATTTTTATAGGCAAAGGAGGAAAAATGATGCAAGAAAAGAAGGTTGCAGTTGTTACCGGCGCGGCTCGCGGGATGGGCTTTGCTGCCGCAAAGAAACTCTGCGAAAAGTACTATGTTATTCTGACAGACGTAAACCAGGAGAATTTGGATGCCGCTGTAAAGGAATTGACAGAGGCAGGATTTTCCTGTGAAGGGAAAAAGGTAGATGTTAGTGACCACGGGGCCGTGGCCGAGCTGGCGCAGTACGCTGCCACAAAGGGCCAGGTGCAGGCTTCCGTAAATATTGCAGGTTTGTCCCCGTCCATGTCAGATGCAAAGAAAATTTGGACCGTAAATGCCCTGGGCACCGTTTATATGGCTGAAGAATTTACCAAGGTAATGAGCGAAGGAGCCTGCATTTTGAATTTTTCATCCATGTCCGGGGACATGCTGCCGGATTTGGCCGTTATCCGGATGTTCCACAATCTGGAAAGTCGGAACCTGGAAATGTACAAAAAGATAATGTATAAGCTTTTGGATTTGATGCCTGCCACCTTCGGCCCGGCCATGGGATACATGCTGTCCAAGAATTTTGTAAATTATTATGCAGCGCTGTATTCCAGAAAACTGGTAGACACGGGAATTCGCTGTGTTACCATCAGCCCCGGTGACTTTGCCACGCCAATGGGCATGCTGGAAAAGGACGGCGCCGCAACCTATCTTCCCGGAGCTTCCATTCGCCGTTTCGGCCAGCCGGAAGAAATGGCGTTCCTAGTTGACTGCGTGGTAGACGAACGCAACAGTTACCTGACCGGCTGTGAAATCCTGAATGACGGCGGCGTCATTGCCAGCCTGCGCACCAGCATGCTGTACAATGTAAAAGCTACGGTAAAGGCTGCCATCAACCAGTACCACCTGGCCGACAAGTTCCCGGTGCTGAAAGTATTTGTGAAATAGTGTTTGGAGTTATGGCAAAGTAAAAGCCCTGCGCAATCAGCGCAGGGCTTTTGAGTTTTATTTATGGCTTTCCATAATCAGCCTTGTACTTTTTCCATGGCCTTGCGGAGCGGGAGCGCAAGAACAACAGCTAAAATAGTGCAGGTAATGGCTTCAATTAAGCCGTTGATGCCGACAAAGGCAATGGTGAAAGCAAATACGTTGGTGCTTCCCAATTGGGCCGCCAATCCCTGAATCAGGTCTGTTGGCCAGAAAAACGCCAATAAGGTGGTCATGAAGAAGAGCGTGTTTAACAGTGCGCCCGCAAGGCCACTGACGCCGTACGCCAAGGCGTTTTTCTTTTTGAATGCCTTGAAGATGAGTCCGCAGAGCCACCCCATCAGACAACGGGTTGGTACACAGACGAAGAAGGTGGCCACCGGACGAATCTGAAACAGAAGAACGCCGAAGGCGGACAGGCCGCTGACGGCCTGGATAAAGCTGGTAATACCAAATGCCAGGCCAAGAATGGCTCCGGCTTTTTCATCCAGCAAGGTGGCGCCCAGGATAACCGGAATGGTAATCAGGGCAATTTCCAGTCCTGCCGTTTTAATGTAGCCGATAGGGGTGAAGGCCATTAACAGAAGGATGGCCAGCAACACAGACAGCTCCGTTAAATACAGGACCCGTGGGTTTACGCGTGCTTTTTTCATATGAAATTGTCTCCTTTGCTACTGCTCCCAAATGGGATGCAATGCGTATTGGCGATGCAGTCATCGCGCCCCCCATGATAGCGTGTACTATTATATTTTGTCAAATATGAATAATTATGCTGCCGTTAAGCCTTTTTTCTTACTTTTATTTCATTATTACATTGATTATTACATATTTATGTGCGTATAATACAGGCATACTATAAATTTTGAATTAGGGGGATTATTCATGAAAAGCGTAAAGAAGATTTTAGCTCTTATCATGGTCCTTGCAATGACCGTTGCATTTGCCGCTTGCGGCGGATCGGATGACAGTAGCTCGCAGAAGGTAAAATTGATTAACATTGCATTGACCGAAGAAGAATATGCTTATGGTGTTAATAAAGATGAACCGGAACTGCTGGCACAGCTGAATGACTTTGTTCAGAAGAGCAAGGAAGACGGCACTCTGGAAGAAATCATGAACCACTATTTTGGCGATGGTACTCCGGTCGGTGTTGAACTTGGCACAGAAGATTCTGCTAAGGATCAGCTGATTATTGCTACCAACTGTGAATTTGCTCCGTTTGAGTACCTGGACGGAAGCCTGGCTTATGGCGTTGACATGGAAATGATGAAAGCCTTTGCAGACTCCCTGGGCAAGGAACTGGTTATTAAGAACATGGAATTTGACTCTGTTCTGACCTTCATTGACGCCGGTTATGGCGATGTAGCTGCCACCGGTCTGACAAAGAATGAAGACAGAGAAAAGTATGTTACCTTCTCTGATTCTTACTATGATGCAAACCAAATGATTATTGTAAAGGAAAGCGATACTCGCTTTGACAACTGCAAGACCCTTGCTGACGTAGAAGAAGTTCTGAACGGTCTGGATTCCAGCACAAAGATTGGTGCACAGAATGGTACTACCGGTAAGCTTTACATTGAAGGCGATGAAGGCTTCGGCTTTGCTGGCCTGAAAGCTACCGCCATGGGTTACTCTAACGGCGCTCTTGCTGTACAGGATATGCTGAACGGAAATATTGATTTCGTTATCATTGATGAAGCTCCGGCTAAATCTTTGGTAGAAAAGTATAACGCTGTAGCATAAAGTATAAAATGCATGCCGGGGGAGGGAATACGTCCCCCGGCTTTTTTTAAAAGGATGTTGTTATGAATAGTTGGGGCTTAAAATGGACCACCTTTGTGAACAGCTTCATAGGTAAGGAAGCGTACAAACAGGTCTTAGTCGGCTTGGAAAACACGGCTATCATTGCCGTTGGAGGACTTTTGATTGGTCTGGTAATTGGTACGCTGATTGCGGTTGTTCGGTTGCTTCCGCAAAAAAATGCAGGTACACGTGTCCTGAAACGGGTAGCTTCTGTTTATGTCGGCTTCTTCCGGGGTACGCCAATGGTAGTACAGCTGTTGCTTGGTTACTATGTATTGTTCCCGCTGCTCGGCATTCGGGGCGTGCAGGCACTGGTAGTTGCTGTTGTTATCTTCGGCATGAACTCAGGTGCTTACGTTTCAGAAATGATGCGTGGTGGTATCCTGTCTGTAGATTACGGACAGACAGAAGCCGGCCGCGCCATTGGCCTGACCTATGGTCAGACCATGATAAAGATTGTCATCCCGCAGGCAGTCAAGAATATTATTCCGACGCTGGGTAATGAATTTATTACCTTAATAAAGGAAACATCGGTAGTTGGCTACATCGCCTGTACGGATTTGTGCGTAGCATTCCGGAACATCGGCGCCAGCAACTATGAATTCATGGTCCCGTACCTGGTTATGGCGGTTATGTATATCGTCATCATCCTGATTCTGACCCTGCTTGTAAATGCTTTGGAAAGGAGACTGCGGAAGAGCGATGCCAGATAACATTATTTTAAGTGCAAGACACCTTTATAAAACCTTTCAGAAAGCGCAGGGCATGGTAATGGCATTGCAGGATGTCAGCTGTGACATTGCCAAAGGAGAACGGATTGCCATCATAGGTCCGTCCGGCTCCGGAAAGTCCACTTTCCTTCGCGCCCTGAACCTCCTTGGGGAACCCACCTACGGGGAAGTGTGGTTTGCGGACCAGCTCCTGACCCCGGCAGACCCATATCTGCACTGGGATGTTATGGAGGCCTCCAAAACCTATCAAAAACTGTATCCTTCCTTTGCGAGTCAGCACTCCGATTTGTCTCCGGAGGAGACCAGGGAAGCCCTGATTCAGAAAATTAAAGCGGAAGACCTGCTGCACGAAAAGCACGAAGGCCACGCTTATAAAGAAAAAATGAAGCAGATTGAAAAGGACCATACGTTGGATATTAACCAGGCTCGCCAAAGAATTGGCATGGTATTCCAGCATTTTAATCTGTATAACAATATGACCATTCTGGAGAATGTAACGCTGGGGCCGACCAAGCTGTTGGGGCAGAAGCCGGAGGAGGCCAAGGCAAAAGCAATGGAACTGCTGGAGCGGGTCAACCTGGCCGACAAGGCTGAGGATTACCCGGGACAGCTGTCAGGCGGCCAGAAGCAGCGGATTGCCATTGTGCGGGCGCTTGCCATGAACCCGGAAGTCATGCTCTTTGATGAGCCGACGTCTGCACTGGATCCGGAAATGGTTGGTGAAGTACTGGACGTTATGAAAGAACTGGCAGAGGAAGGCATGACCATGGTCATTGTTACCCATGAAATGGGCTTTGCCCGCGAGGTGGCTTCCCGCGTGCTCTTTATGGCCGACGGCAAACTGGTGGAAGAAGGAACCCCGGTAGAAATCTTTGACAACCCGCAGTCGGAACGATTGCAAGATTTCCTGTCAAAGGTTCTGTAAGAATCTGTGCAAAATGTAAAGGCTGATTAACGTTTCGTAATCAAAACCTTGTCAAGCATTTCTTTTTCCGCAAATCGGAAGAAAATACCGAAAAAGCCATGGTTACGCCATAAAAAAATCTACTTTTGGACGGTTTCCACAGAGTTTTGAACATTTATCCTCAAAAAAATAATACGGAAAGTTGTATTTTTCCAAATTAGAACTAAAAATAGGGTATTGACACGAATAATCCGCGAAAACAAGCCAAAAACACGGTTAACAAGTCCAAAAACAAGGCCGCGTCTGTGGGGAAACTCCCGCTGGACGCGGCTCTTTTGCTGCTTTTTTCATAAATTGGCCATATTTTAATACAGATTGTTGTTAAACAAATTCAGCAAAAGTGTTTCACGCCATTTCCGGTTGTCCTTGGAACAGATAACGGATACAATGAATATCCGAGAAAGAGAAAGCTAACATAAGGAGGATTTTGTATGGCGTCACCTTTGGCGGATCGCATTCGGCCGGAAACGCTGGACGACATTGTCGGACAGCAGCATCTTCTGGGCGAAGGCAAAGCGCTGCGCAACATTATTCAGTCCGGCTCCATCCCGAATTTGATTTTTTACGGGCCGTCCGGAACGGGAAAGACAACGGTTGCCAGCATGATTGCAAAACAAACCAATAAACGGTTATACCGTTTAAACGCTACCAATGCCTCCATTTCGGATATTAAGGATATGGTGTCGGAACTGAATACCCTGGCAGCGCCGAACGGGATATTGCTGTATTTGGATGAAATCCAATACTTTAATAAGAAGCAACAACAGAGCCTGCTGGAGTATCTGGAAAGCGGAGACATTACCATGATTGCCTCCACCACGGAAAACCCATACTTTTATGTATATAATGCGGTCATCAGCCGCTGCACGGTCTTTGAATTTAAGAGCGTCAGTGCAGTGGATATTGAAAAGGCCGTGCAGCGGGCCTTCCGCGTTTTAGCGGAAGAGAGCGGCGCGCCGTACCAATTGGAAGACGGCGTCAGCATGGCCATTGCCCGCGCCTCCGGAGGGGATGTGCGCAAATCCATCAATACAGTAGAGCTGTGTGCCCTGTCCTGCGGACCGGATGCTGTTATTACATTAGACCTGGTGGAACAGCTGACGCAGAAGTCCTCCATGCGGTACGACCGCGCCGGAGACGACCACTATGATATTTTAAGCGCTTTTCAAAAAAGCCTGCGGGGGTCGGACCCGGATGCCGCCCTGCATTATCTGGCCAGACTCCTTTCTGCAGGAGACCTGCCATCCGCCATTCGGCGTCTGATGGTCTGTGCCTGCGAAGATGTCGGTCTGGCCTATCCACAGAT
Organism: Bacteroidaceae bacterium; assembly: GCA_963600825.1. Lineage (GTDB taxonomy): Bacteria > Bacillota > Clostridia > Oscillospirales > Acutalibacteraceae > RUG420. Next base: position 51,737 of record CAVCCW010000001.1, read on the forward strand.
CATACCTATTGTAAAAAACGCTTGTGATATTGCTTTGCAGGTCGGCTTGCCCGAAGCCCGCATCCCTTTGGCGGACGCGGTGGTCCTTGTTGCCACCAGTCCGAAGTCCAACAGCGCGTACCTGGCGTACGGCGCTGCGGAAGCGGACGTGCAGTCCGGCAACTTCGGCGCCATCCCGCGCCGCCTGCAGAACAAGCACTTTGACGGCGAAGACAATCCAAACAAGGGTCAGTTCTACGTTTACCCGCATGACTATCCCAACCACTGGGTAAAGCAACAATATTTGCCGGATGCCATTAAAGATACCGTTTATTACACGCCCGGTGAAAACAAGGTAGAGCAAGCGGCCAAAGCTTACTGGGATTCTATAAAAGGTAAATAAAGCTATATTTTGCGTCCTCGGGGACGGGGACCGCAACATTTTGCGGATGAAACGGAGTGCAAAAACGCACTCCGTTTTTGCGCGGTTTCTGCCTCCCGCATCTTTGTGAAAAGTGACAGAACTGCGCCGGAAAACATTGTAAAAAAAGCAGAAATTTCTCAGAAAAAACTATTGCATCAGGGGTATCGGTATGGTATATTTTTTAGGCACGTGAATTGGGCGTGTTGCGCCCAAAATCACGCAGAGATATGCGAAGATGCGGGAGGTGGCCGTCCCCGAGACGGGAAATTTCCGCGGAGTATGTCCGATTTTAAACCGGGCGAAACAAATAACGGCAAATCAATCTGACTCGCAAAAGATTGAACTGCCATGCTGTTTTGTCACCCGAAAGCAGAGCTGCTCACGAGCTTTAGCCTTCAGGTTTTTTAAATACTGACTGGGGAAACGCCCGGTTGGGTTTATAAAAGCAGCAATAAGCCCGCCATACTTATCACTCTAGGAGGAGTAAAAATGGCAGTAAAAGAAAAGATCAGAATCAGACTCAAAGGCTATGATCACAACTTAGTTGACATCGCAGCCGAAAAGATCGTTGAAACCGCAAAGCGCACTGGCGCTAAGGTATCCGGTCCTGTTCCCCTTCCTACTGAAAAGGAAATTGTTACCATCCTTCGTGCAACTCATAAGTACAAGGACAGCCGGGAACAGTTTGAGCAAAGAACCCACAAAAGACTCATCGACATTCAGAGACCTTCCAACAAAACTGTTGAAGCTCTGACTGGTCTTGAGCTTCCTGCCGGTGTTGAAATCGAAATCAAGCTGTAAAGCACACAGTTCTGACTACATCGCCAGAACGCAGATTTCATCCCGTAGGGTCATGTTGGCAAACGCCAACCAATAACCATTAGGAGGTAGTAATTATGCAGAAAGGTCTTATCGGTAAGAAAATCGGTATGACACAGCTTTTTGACGAATCCGGAAAAGTTATCCCGGTAACCGTTGTAGAAGCTGGACCATGTACTGTTGTTCTCAAGAAGACAGAAGCTAATGACGGTTACAATGCCGTACAGCTTGGCTTCGGAGACGTTAAGGTACAGCGGGTTAACAAGCCTATGAAGGGTCAGTTTGACAAGGCTAATGTTGCCCCGAAGAAAGTTTTGAAAGAATTCAGACTGGATGATTGTGACAGCGTTAACGTTGGTGACATTCTGAAGGCTGATACCTTCGCCATCGGTGACAAGGTAGACGTCATCGGTACCAGCAAGGGTAAGGGAACCGCCGGTGCCATTAAGCGCTGGAACTTCTCCCGCCTGAAAGAAACCCACGGTACCGGTCCTAATGCAAGGCACGCCGGTTCTCTGGGTGCCTGCTCGGATCCGTCCCGCGTATTCAAGGGAAAGAAATTAGCTGGTCATCTTGGTTCTGAACGCGTAACCATCCAGAATCAGGAAGTTGTTAAGGTAGATGTTGAAAACAACCTGATTGCCATCAAGGGTGCCATTCCGGGCCCGCGCGGCGGCATTGTTGTTCTCAGAGACACCGTAAAAGCATAAGAAGGAGGAGTAAGACATGCCTAGCGTAGCAGTTTATAGCGCAGCCGGTAAGAAAAACGGCACCATGGAACTGTCCGACAGCATCTTCGGCATTGAACCGAATATGTCCGTTGTTCACCTGGTTGTTGTAAATTACCTGGCAAATCAGCGTCAGGGTACACAGTCTACCCTCACCCGCTCCGAAGTAGCCGGCGGCGGAAGAAAACCGTGGAGACAGAAGGGCACCGGTCGTGCTCGTCAGGGCTCCATCCGTGCACCACAGTGGAGACACGGCGGTATTGCTCTTGGTCCAAAGCCAAGAACTTACGGATTTGACGTAAACAAGAAAGTAAAGAAACTGGCCATGAAGTCCGTTCTTTCTGACAAGGTTGCAAATGATGCATTCCAGATTGTAGAAGAATTTGGTCTGAAAGACATTAAGACCAAGGACATGGTTAAGGTTCTTAGCGCACTGGGACAGACAAAGAAGACTCTCATCGTAACCGCTGAGAAGGACGACGTTGTTTACAAGAGCGCAAGAAATATTCAGGGCGTTAAAGTAAGCCCGGTAAACGCTATCAGCGTTTATGACATCGTCAACAGCAACAAGGTTGTTATTGCCAAGGACGCTGTTGCTAAGCTTGAGGAGGTATATGCATGAGCAAGGTAGCACAGGACATCATCCTCAAACCAATTATTACAGAAGCCAGTATGGCAAACACTGCTCTGAAGAAGTACACCTTCAAAGTAGCCAAGGATGCCAACAAGATTGAAATTGCCAAAGCAGTTGAAGAACTGTTCGGCGTACAGGTTGCCAAGGTAAACACTCTGAACGTTCGCGGTAAGCAGCGCAGACAGGGCCGTTTCGTAGGCTACACTGCATCCTGGAAAAAAGCCATCGTAACCCTGACCGAAGACTCCAAGACCATCGAGTTCTTCGAAGGCATGATTTAAGTTAGGAGGGAAAAGAAATGGCAATTCGTGTTATCAAGCCGGTTACCAACGGCACAAGAAACATGTCCGTTACTGATTACTCCGAACTTTCTAAGGTTGCTCCGGAAAGAAGCCTGTTAGAGCCGCTTTCCAAGCACTCCGGTCGTAACAGTTACGGTAGAATTACCGTTCGCCACAGAGGCGGCGGAAACCGTAGAAAATATCGTGTCATTGACTTTAAGCGTCAGAAGTTTGATGTACCTGCAAAGGTTATCACTCTGGAATATGACCCGAACCGCTCTGCCAACATTGCTCTCATCCAGTATGAAGACGGCGTAAAGAATTACATTCTTGCTCCGGTTGGCCTGAAGGTTGGAGACACCGTAGAAGCCGGCCCGAATGCAGACATCAAGCCGGGTAACGCACTTCCTATGGTAAACATTCCGGTTGGTACTTTCGTACACAACGTAGAACTTTACCCGGGTCGCGGCGGTCAGTTCGCAAGAGCTGCCGGTAACGCTGCTCAGCTTATGGCAAAGGAAAATGGCAAAGCCCTTCTCCGTATGCCGTCCGGTGAACTTCGTAACGTGCCGGTTACCTGCATGGCCACAGTTGGTCAGGTTGGCAACACCGACCACGAAAACGTTAAGCTTGGTAAAGCAGGTCGTACCCGTCATAAGGGTATCCGTCCAACCGTTCGTGGTTCTGTCATGAACCCGAATGACCACCCGCACGGTGGTGGTGAAGGTAAGTCCCCGATCGGCCGTCCGGGCCCTGTTACTCCGTGGGGTAAACCTGCACTGGGTTATAAGACGCGTAAGCACAACAAGAAGTCCGATAAGATGATCGTAAGACGTCGGAACGGCAAATAATCGTGAAAGGAGTTATGCATCATGAGTAGATCTTTAAAGAAAGGCCCATACGTGGAGCCGAAACTGCTCGCAAGAGTACAGAAGATGAACGAAGCCGGTGAAAAGATCGTTTTGAAGACCTGGAGCCGTTCCTCCACTATCTTCCCAGATTTCGTTGGTCATACCTTCGCAGTTCACGACGGACGTAAGCACGTTCCCGTATACGTTACTGAGGACATGGTAGGACACAAACTCGGTGAATTCGCACCGACCAGAACATACAGGGGCCACGCAGGTTCCAAGACATCAGGCAAGTAAGGAGGGTGTAAATAATGGAAGCAACTGCTAAGGTTACATTCGTAAGAATTGCACCTCGCAAGGTACAGATCGTTCTGGATCTGATCCGCAACCAGCCGGCCGACAAGGCCATGGCTATTCTCAAGCACACCCCGAAAGCTGCAACAGAGGTTCTTGAGAAACTGTTAAAGTCCGCAATGGCAAACGCTGAGGTTAAGGGTATGGACATCAGCCGGCTTTACATTTCCGAATGTTATGTAAACCAGGGACCAACTCTGAAGCGTATGAGACCAAGAGCACAGGGACGTGCATATGGAATTGACAAGAAGACATCCCATATCACCATGGTGCTTAAGGAAGCAGAATAAAGGAGGAGGTTGAAACAATGGGACAGAAAGTTAACCCAACTGGACTCAGAATTGGTGTTATCAAAGACTGGGAATCTCGCTGGTATGCCGGCAAGAACACTTTCGGTGACACACTGGTAGAAGACTACAATCTCAGAAAATACCTTCTTCAGACTCTGAAGCCAGCAGGCGTACCAAAAGTAGAAATTGAACGCGATGCAAAGCGCGTTCGCATTAATATCCACTGTGCAAAGCCGGGTATTGTTATCGGCCGCGGCGGTTCTGAAATTGAAAAGCTGAAAGCAGTATGTGAAAAGAAACTCGGCAAGCCGGTTTCCATTAACATTATTGAAATTAAGCAGCCGGACCTGGATGCACAGCTTGTTGCAGAAAACATTGCCGGTCAGCTGGAAAGACGTATTTCTTATCGTCGTGCCACTAAGCAGGCAATCGGCAGAACCATGAGACTGGGAGCCAAAGGTATTAAGGTACAGTGCGGCGGCCGTCTCGGCGGTGCTGAAATTGCACGTTCCGAAAGTTATCATGAAGGAACCATTCCTCTGCAGACCATCCGTGCAGACATTGACTACGGATTTGCAGAAGCTCATACCACCTATGGTGTTGTTGGTGTAAAAGTATGGATCTACAACGGTGAAGTACTGCACAGCACCAAGAAGACCGGTGGTGCTAAGAAAGGGGGCAACAAATAATGCTGATGCCAAAAAGAGTGAAACACAGAAAGCAGCAGCGTGGTCGTATGACCGGTAAAGCCACTCGTGGCACCAAGGTCACTTACGGTGACTATGGTCTTGTTGCTCTGGAACCGGCATGGATCACCTCTGCTCAGATTGAAGCAGCCCGTGTTGCCATGACCCGTTACATCAAGCGTGGCGGTCAGGTTTGGATTAAGATCTTCCCTGACAAGCCAATCACCAAAACCCCGGCTGAAACCCGAATGGGTAAAGGTAAGGGTGCCGTAGAATACTGGGTAGCCGTTGTTAAGCCGGGCAGAGTTATGTTTGAACTTGCCGGCGTACCGGAAGAAACAGCTCGTGAGGCCATGCGTCTTGCAGCTAACAAGCTCCCCATCAAATGCAAGTTCGTAAAGAAAGAGGAGGGTGAACAGGAATGAAAGCTTCTGAACTGAGAACACTGTCCGCCGCTGAACTTGACGCAAAGCTTGCCGAACTTCGGGACGAACTGTTTAAACTTCGTTTTCAGCAGGCAATCAACCAGCTTGAAAACCCATCCCGCATCAGTGCCGTTAAAAAGGACATCGCCCGCATCAAAACCATCCAGCGCGATGTAGAACTTCACGGCACGGAAGCCTAAGGAAAGAGAGGTTTGAAAGCATGAGTGAAAGAAATCTTAGAAAAACTCAGGTCGGCGTCGTAACCAGCGACAAAATGGATAAAACCGTTGTTGTTACTGTCAGAGACAGAGTACAGCATCCGCTTTATAAGAAGATTGTAAACCGCACCGTAAAGATCAAAGCCCATGACGAAAACAACGAATGCCACGTAGGTGACAGAGTTAAAATCATGGAAACCCGTCCTATCTCCAAGGATAAGAGATGGCGTGTAGCAGAGATCATTGAGAAGGCTAAGTAATTAAGGAGGGAATCCCTGTGGTACAACAGCAAACACTCCTCAAGGTTGCCGACAACTCTGGTGCAAAAGAAATCATGTGCATCCGTGTACTTGGCGGTACCGGGAGAAGATACGCCAACATCGGTGACGTCATTGTTGCTTCCGTAAAGAAAGCACAGCCGGGCGGAGCCGTAAAGAAGGGCGAAGTAGTGAAGGCAGTTGTTGTTAGAACCAAGAAGGGCGTTCGTCGTGATGACGGCACCTACATTCGGTTTGACGAAAACGCAGCTGTTCTGATTAAGGAAGATAAGAGTCCAAAAGGAACCCGTATTTTTGGGCCTGTAGCAAGAGAACTGAGAGGCAAGGACTTCACCAAGATTCTGTCCCTTGCTCCGGAAGTACTCTAATCTGGAGGTAAAAAAATATGAATAAAGTTCACGTTAAAACCGGCGATGAAGTTATTGTAATCAATGGTAAATACCACGGTCAGAAGGGCAAGGTTCTTGCTGTTTCTCCGGCCGAAGGCAAAGTCATTGTAGAAGGCATTAACATCATTACCAAGCACGTTAAGCCAAGAAGAATGGGCGAAACCGGTGGTCTGGTAAAGGCAGAATCTGCTCTGTATGCCAGCAAGGTTCAGCTCGTTTGCCCGGAATGCGGAAAGCCGACTCGCGTTGGTCATGAAGGTCAGGGCAAAGATAAGAAACGCGTTTGCAAGAAGTGCGGCGCAAAGTTTGAATAAAGGAGGGGAACAACAGAATGGCTAGATTAAAAGATAAGTATGTAGGCGAAGTTGCTCCTGCTCTGATGGAAAAGTACGGTTACGAATCCGTAATGCAGATTCCGAAGCTGGAAAAGATTGTTGTTAACGTTGCCTGCGGCGAAGCCAAGGAAAACTCCAAGGTAATTGATTCCGTAGTAAACGACTTACAGACCATCACCGGTCAGCATCCGGTTCTTTGCAAGGCTAAGAAGTCTGTTGCAAACTTCAAGCTTCGTGAAGGCATGGTCATCGGCGCAAAGGTAACCCTTCGCGGTGACAGAATGTACGAATTCCTGGATCGTTTCTTCAACCTGGCTCTGCCACGCGTAAGAGACTTCAGAGGGATCAACCCGAACTCCTTCGATGGCCGCGGAAACTACTCCCTGGGCATTAAGGAACAGCTGATCTTCCCGGAAATTGAGTACGACAAGATTGATGCTATCCGTGGTATGGACATCTGCTTCGTTACCACTGCAAAGACAGACGAAGAAGCAAAAGAACTGCTCACCCTGATGGGTGCTCCGTTCTCAAAGTAAGGAGGAGAGAACTGTGGCAAAAACTTCTATGAAAGTTAAGGCAGCAAGACCTGCCAAATACTCGACCAGACAGCATAACAGATGCAAGATCTGCGGTAGACCACACGCTTATCTCCGTAAGTACGGAGTATGCCGCGTTTGCTTCAGAGAACTTGCTCATGCAGGTCAGATCCCTGGCGTTAAGAAAGCCAGCTGGTAAAAAACGAGCAATAGCATAAGGAGGGTAACGAAACATGCAAATTACAGATCCGGTAGCAGATATGCTTACCAGAATTAGAAATGCAAATTCCGCAAAGCATGACACAGTACAAGTTCCCGCATCCAACATGAAGAAGGCCATTGCTCAGATTCTTGTTGACGAGGGATACATCAAAAGCTTTACCGTTACGGAAGACGGAAAGCAGGGCGTCATTGACATCGTGCTCAAGTACGGCCCGAACAAATCTCAGGTTATCACCGGTCTTAGAAGAGTTTCCAAGCCGGGTCTCCGCATCTACACCAGCTGCGAAGATATGCCAAAGGTAATGAAAGGTCTTGGCATTGCCATCCTTTCCACTCCGAAGGGCGTTATGACTGATAAAGAAGCTCGCAAAGCCAATGTTGGCGGCGAAGTTCTTGCATTCGTTTGGTAAGGAGGAACAGTGAAATGTCTCGAATTGGTAAAAAACCAATCGCCATTCCAGCCGGCGTTGAAGTAAAGCTGGACGGAAACACTGTTACCGTAAAAGGTCCGAAGGACACCCTTACGCAGACAGTACATCCGAACATGGAAGTAAAGGTTGAAGGAACCGAATTATTGGTAACTCGCCCGAACGACCAGAAAGAAAACAGAGCTCTGCACGGCCTGACCCGTTCCCTGCTTGCCAACATGGTAACAGGCGTAACCGAAGGCTTTACCAAGGAGCTTGAAATTAACGGTGTAGGTTACCGTGCTGCCATGGAAGGCAACACTCTGGTACTTACCATCGGTTATTCCCACCTTGTTAAGATGGAAACTCCGGACGGCCTGAAGTGCGAAGTTCCGGCTCCGAACAAGATTGTAATTTCCGGTGCTGATAAGCAGGCCGTAGGTCAGTTTGCAGCTGAAGTTCGCAAGCAGCGTCCGCCGGAGCCATATAAGGGCAAGGGCATTAAGTATGCTGACGAACACATTCGCCGCAAAGAAGGTAAAGCCGGTAAGGGCGGTAAGTAAGAAAAGGAGTGAATCGGAATGGTATCAAGACAAGATAGCAATAAAGCTCGTCTTAAGCGTCATAAAAGAGTACGCGCAAAGATTTCCGGCACTGCACAGCGTCCGCGCCTCAGTGTTTACCGTTCTTTGAACAACATCTATGCGCAGATCATTGATGACGAAGCAGGAAACACTCTTGTTGCTGCTTCCTCCAATGAAAAAACGTTTAAAGAATACGGCGGAAACAAAGCTGCCGCCAAAGAAGTTGGTAAACTTCTTGCAGAACGTGCAGCAGAAAAAAATATTACAGAAGTAGTCTTTGACCGCGGCGGTTATGTATATGAAGGCCGTGTAGAAGCACTCGCTGAAGGTGCCCGTGAGGGTGGCCTGAAGTTCTGATAACAGAAAGGAGAGGAATTTTTTGGCTAAGATTGATGCATCTAATTTAGAGCTTCAGGAGCGCGTTATCACCATTAACCGTGTTTCCAAGACCGTTAAAGGTGGTCGTATTTATAAGTTCGCTGCTCTTGTAGTAGTTGGAGATGGCAACGGAATCGTAGGCTTCGGTATTGGTAAGTCCGGCGAAGTTCCAGATGCTATCCGCAAAGGCATCGAAGATGCTAAGAAGAACTTAATTAAGGTTTCTCTGAAGGGTTCTACTATCCCTCACGAAGTAACCGGTAAGTTCGGTGCAGGCGTTGTACTGCTGAAACCGGCTGCACCTGGTACCGGCGTTATTGCCGGTGGTCCTGTCCGTGCTGTTGTAGAAACAGTGGGTATCAAGGACATTCGTTCTAAGGCACTTCGCTCGAACAATCCGTGCAACGTAGTAAGAGCTACCCTGAACGGTCTGTCTCAGCTTCGTACTGCTGAAGAAGTTGCAGAAGTTCGCGGCAAGTCCGTAAAAGAAATTGTAGGCTAAGGAGGTTGTCAAAATGGCAAAGAAAGACACCGTTGATGTAAAGCTTGTAAAGAGCCTCATCGGCAGCAAGAAAGACCAGATTGCAACCGCATATTCTCTTGGTCTTCATAAAATTGGGGATGTCAGCACCCAGCCGAACAATCCTCAGACCCAGGGTAAGATCAACAAGATCATTCACCTGGTAGAAGTTAGCGAAGATTAATAGGAGGTGCAAAACATGCAACTGCACGAACTCAAGCCAGCAGAAGGCTCCAAGCGTGACGTAAAGCGCATCGGTCGTGGCCCGGCTTCCGGCCAGGGTAAGACTGCAGGCAAAGGCCACAAGGGTCAGAAAGCAAGATCCGGTTACAGCCAGCGCTTTGGTTTCGAAGGTGGCCAGATGCCACTCCAGAGACGAATTCCGAAGAGAGGGTTCAACAATATCTTCGCTAAGGAAATCGTAACGGTAAACGTTTCTGATCTTGAGAAGAAGTTCAATGACGGTGACGTTGTTGATGCCGCAGCTCTGATTGCTGCTGGTCTGATCAAGAAGGAAAAGGACGGTGTAAAAGTCCTTGGAAACGGAGATCTCAGCAAAAAGCTGACCGTTAAGGTCAATGCTTATTCTGGCGCTGCCAAAGAAAAGATTGAAGCAGCAGGTGGGAAGGCTGAGGTGATCTGAAATGCTGCAGACACTGGTCAACGCGTTTAAGACTCCTGACTTAAGAAAGAGAATGCTGTATACCGCATTCATCATTCTTCTGTTTCGTATTGGTGCCGCTATTTCAGTCCCGTTTACAGATGCTTCCATGGGTATCATTTCCGATACCACATCGGCAGGCAACTTCATGAACTATTTAAATATGATGACCGGTGACGCGTTCAACTACGGAACCATTTTTGCAATGTCAATTACTCCGTACATTAACGCATCCATCATCATTCAGCTCCTGACGGTAGCCATTCCTGCTTTGGAACGGTTAACCAAGGAAGGAGATTCCGGACGGAAAAAGATGCAGGCAATTACGCGGATTACCGCTATTGTCATTGCTCTTCTTCAGTCCACTGCCTACTTCTTCTATTTAAGAAGCGGCAGCTACCTTGTCGGTAATGACTACACCGGATTTTCTGCAGTTTTGCAGGCCCTGGTTATTATCCTGACGCTGACCGCCGGTTCCGCATTAATGATGTGGATGGGCGAACAGATTAACGTCAAGGGAATCGGCAATGGTATTTCCATTCTGCTGTTTGCGGGTATTATTTCCCGTATGCCGCAGACCGCAATGCTTCTTTGGAACACCTTCACAAAGGGTGGTCTGTACTATGCATTCTCTCCGCTTGCCCTGATTAGTATCTTGGCTTCGGTTGTCTTCATTGTATGGATTGACGGTTCCGAAAGAAGAATTCCGGTTGTTTATGCCAAGCGTGTAGTTGGCCGGAAGATGTATGGCGGACAAAGCACCAACTTACCTATTAAGGTAAACATGTCCGGTGTTATGTCCATCATCTTTGCCAGCTCCATTCTTTCCCTGCCGCCAACCATTCAGATGTTCTTAACGGACAAGATTGAAGAAGGCAGCGGATGGGACAAGTTCTTTAATCTTTTTGATGCAGAGAACTGGTTCTATGGTATTATTTACTTTGTTTTGATCATCTTCTTCGCGTTCTTCTACAGCTCTATTCAGTACAACCCGATCGAGATGGCAAACAATCTCCGGAAGAACAACGGCACTATCCCGGGCATCCGTCCTGGCAAGCCGACTTCCGAATATATTGCAAAGGTTCTGAACCGCGTGGTTCTGATTGGATCTTTGCTTATCAGTATTATTGCTCTTTATCCAACCGTTTATTCTCAGATTACCAATGCATGTGGCGCACAGGTTAACATTTCCCTGGGTGGTACATCCGTAATCATTTTGGTTGGTGTTGCTCTGGAAACGGTAAGACAGTTGGAATCCCAGTTAATGGTTCGCCAGTATAAGGGTTTCCTGGATTAACCGAAGGAGGAAAGATATGAATATTATTTTTCTGGGCGCGCCGGGCGCCGGCAAAGGCACACAGGCAGATAGAATTGCTGATGCCTACGGCATTCCGACCATCTCCACAGGCAACATGATTCGTGAAGCGCTGGCCAAAGGCACCGAAATGGGCCTGAAGGCCAAAGCCTTCATTGAGGCCGGACAGCTGGTTCCTGATGCAGTTGTCATCGGCATCATTCAAGAGCGTTTAGCGCTGGCAGATTGCGCAAACGGGTTTATCCTTGACGGATTCCCACGCACCATTCCACAGGCAGAAGCCCTAGAAGAAATGGGCGTTACCATTGATAAGGTGGTAGACATTGAGGTTGCCGATGACATCATCACGGCCCGCATGTCCGGCCGCCGGGTTTGCCCCAAGTGCGGCGCGCCGTACCACATTGAATCCCTGAAGCCGAAAAAAGAAGGCATCTGTGACAAGTGCGGTACTGAACTGCAGCAGCGTAAAGATGATAAGCCGGAAACGGTTGCTGACCGCTTAAAGGTTTATCATGAGCAGACCGAACCGTTGAAAGACTTCTATGCCAAACGCGGCACCCTGAAGGAAGTAGACGGCCTTGGCTCTGTTGACGAGATTACAAAGCGTGTCAAAGACGCTTTGGAGGCAAATGCATGATAGTACTGAAAACCAGTAAAGAATTAGAGCTGATGAAGAAAGCTTGTCAGATTTCTTCCGATGCTCTGTTCAAAGCCGGAGACGCAGTCCGCCCGGGTATTTCCACTTGGGAACTGGACAAAATTGCGTATGATTACATAAAAAGTCAGGGAGCAGAACCCAACTTCCTTGGCCTTTATGGATTTCCGGGTACTGCCTGCATTTCCGTAAATGATGAGATCATTCATGGCATTCCAAGCAAGAAAGTAATCCTGAAAGAGGGCGACATCGTCTCCATAGACACGGGCGCCAAATTTGACGGATACAACGGTGACAACGCCTATACCTTTATGGTTGGCGAAGTTTCTCCTGAAGTGAAGCGGCTGCTAGAGGTCACAAAGGAGAGTTTGTACAAGGGCATTGAAGCTGCCGTTCCGGGCAACCGGATTGGTGACATCGGCCACGCCGTTCAGGAATGCGCAGAAGCCGCCGGTTACGGTGTCATTCGGGAATACGAAGGACACGGAGTCGGCACCAAGCTTCATGAAGATCCTGGCATACCAAACTTTGGTAGAGCCCATCGGGGCGCGCGGATTCTTCCGGGAATGACCCTGGCAATTGAACCAATGATTGCCATGGGCACCTATAAGATTCGTCAGAATCCGGGAGACGAGTGGACGGTTTATACCGCCGACGGGAAGCCTGCCGCTCACTTTGAGAACACCATTGCCGTTACGGCGGATGGACCAGTTATTCTGACACCATTTAAGTATTAATGGTGAGGAGGGAAACGTATGTCTAAACAGGATATGATCGAAATCGAAGGGACTGTTGTTGAAGCACTTCCGAACGCCATGTTCAAGGTAGAGCTTCAAAACGGACACCAAATTCTGGCCCATATTTCCGGTAAGCTTCGGATGAATTACATCCGCATTCTTCCGGGAGACAAAGTAACGGTCGAAATGTCGCCATATGACCTTACTAGAGGCCGTATCACGTGGCGATCCAAATAACACAACAACGGAGGTAGTTCAAATGAAAGTAAGACCTTCTGTCAAAAAAATGTGCGATAAGTGCAAAGTGATTAAGCGCAAGGGTAAAGTCATGGTTATCTGTGAAAACCCGAAGCACAAACAGCGTCAGGGCTAACTCGCCCGGACTTACACACTAATGGAGGTGCAAATTAATGGCTCGTATTTCAGGTGTTGACCTGCCAAGAGACAAAAGAGTTGAAATTGCTCTGACTTACATCTATGGCATCGGCAATAAAACTGCAAACGATATCATTACCGCAACCGGTGTAAATCCTGATACCCGCGTTAAGGATTTGACCGAAGAAGATGTTTCTAAGCTTCGTGAGTATATTGACCACCATCTGACCGTAGAAGGTGACCTTCGCCGCGAAACAGCGCTGAACATCAAGAGATTGATTGAAATCGGTTCCTACCGTGGCGTACGTCATAGAAAGGGTCTTCCGGTAAGAGGACAGCGTTCTAAGACCAACGCTCGTACGCGCAAGGGTCCGAAGAAGACCATTGCAAACAAGAAGAAGTAATAGGAGGGATACCTAAATGGCTAAACAGGGCAAAAAGACCACAGCCACTCGCAGACGTCGTGACCGTAAGGCAGTTGTCAACGGTGCGGCTCATATCCAGTCCACCTTCAACAATACTATTGTTACCATTACCGATTTGGAAGGTAACGCCGTATCTTGGGCATCCGCCGGTGAACTTGGTTTCCGCGGATCCAAGAAATCCACTCCGTTTGCCGCACAGAGCGCAGCTGAAACTGCTGCTGCCATTGCAATTGACAACGGAATGAAGACTGTTGAAGTTTACGTCAAGGGCCCGGGCGCCGGCCGTGAAGCTGCCATTCGTGCACTGCAGACCGCCGGTCTGGAAGTAACCATGATTAAAGACGTTACTCCAATCCCGCACAACGGATGCCGTCCGCCGAAGAGAAGACGTGTCTGATAAGGAGGATAAACACTATGGCAAAAAATATGCAGCCGATTGCCAAGCGCTGTAAGGCGCTCAACCTTTCTCCTGCAACCCTTGGCTACTCCGGCAAGGAAACTCGCCGCAACCCGAAGGGCAACATGAGAAGAAAGCAGTCCGAATATGCACTGCAGCTGAACGAAAAGCAGAAAGTAAAGTTTGTTTACGGTATGCTGGAAAAGCAGTTCCGTTCTTATTATGAAAAGGCAGCTAAGATGCCGGGTAAAACCGGTGACAACCTTCTGATTCTTTGCGAAAGCCGTCTGGACAACGTTGTTTTCCACCTTGGTTTTGCATCTACCCGCCGTCAGGCAAGACAGCTGGTTAACCACAGCCACTTCACTGTAGACGGTAAGAAGGTTAACATTCCGTCCTTCCAGGTTAAGCCGGGTATGGTAATTGAAGTTAAGGAAGGCAGCCGTTCTTCCGTTCTGTTCACCCGTCTGACCGGAGAAGATGCTCCGCTGGTTAACGTTCCTGCATGGTTGGAACTGGACAGCAGCAAGCTGAAGGGCACGGTTACCAGAATGCCTACTCGTGAAGATGTTGACTTCCCGGTTGAAGAACATCTCATCGTTGAGTACTACTCCAAGTAATGCTAGTACTTTAAAGCCCCGATTCTTTTTCATTTTACAAAGGAGGGTTTTGAATGATCGGTATCGAGAAGCCAAATATTGAAATTGTCAATTTGGAAGGCGACACCTACGGAAAATTCACGTTGGAACCACTGGAAAGAGGCTTTGGCACCACGCTGGGTAACTCCCTTCGTCGGGTCCTGCTCTCCTCTCTCCCGGGTTATGCCATTACTTCTGTGAAGATTGACGGCGTTCTTCATGAGTTCTCCACCATTCCGGGCGTCAAAGAAGACGTAACCGAAATTGTACTGAACTTAAAGAGCGTAATTGTAAAGCTGAACAGCGATGGCCCAAAGACCGTCCGCATTGATGCTACCGGTGAAGGCGAAGTAACCGCCGGTGACATCAAGGGCGACTATGACGTTGAAATCCTGAATCCGGACCTGCACATTGCAAGCCTTGATAAGGACGCCAAGCTTTCCATGGAAATGACCGTAGATAACGGCAGAGGTTATGTTTCTTCTGACAGAAACAAGCAGGAACTGCAGCCGATTCTGGGTGTCATTGCCACTGACTCTATTTATACACCGGTATTAAAGGTTAATTACACTGTTGAGAACACCCGTGTAGGCCAGCGTATTGACTATGATAAGCTGACTCTGGAGGTGTGGACCAACGGAACCATTTCTGCAAAGGAAGCGGTTTCTTTGGCAGCCAAGATCCTCAACGATCACCTCAAGTTATTTATTGACTTGTCTGAAAACGAATTCATGGCCGACGTTCTCGTTGAGAAAGATGATAACTCAAGAGAGAAAGTTCTGGAGATGACCATTGAAGAACTTGATTTGTCTGTTCGTTCCTTCAACTGCTTGAAGCGCGCAGGCATTAACACAGTAGAAGATTTGACCAACAAGTCCGAAGATGACATGATGAAGGTTAGAAACCTTGGCAAGAAGTCTCTTGACGAAGTCGTTGCCAAGTTAGACAACCTCGGATTCTCTCTTCGCACGGATGACGAATAAGGTAAAGGAGTGATCAGAATGCCAGGAACCAGAAAACTTGGTAGAACCAGCAGCCATCGTAAGTCCATGCTTCGTGGAATGGTTACCTATCTGTTTGAAAATGGCAAAATTGAAACCACCGTTACTCGCGCCAAGGAAGTTCGTGCAATGGCCGAAAAAATGATTACCATTGCAAAGAAGGACGACCTCAGTGCCAAGCGTCAGGTACTTGCATACGTTACCAAAGAAGACGTAGCCAAGAAGCTGTTTGACGAAATTGCACCGAAGTACGCAGATGTAAATGGCGGTTACACTCGTATCATTAAGACCGGCCCACGCCGCGGCGATGCAGCTGAAATGTGCATCATTGAACTTGTCTAATGTTACGTAGCTAACGCAAACGTTAAGCCCCGGAGGGAATTTCCCTCCGGGGCTTTTGTGTGTAAGGGGAGCCCGCCGCGGCGTGCTCCGGGATTGGAAAGCGCCGCACGGAACGGGCGTGCGGCGCTACAATCAAGTAGAGCTATTCGTGTGTTGGTAGATGCGGATAAGATCTTCCAGGGTTAGCTGTTCAATGCGGGCCGTTTCGGGGATATTCAGCTCAGCAAGGACCGAGCGGAGCTCCTCCTTGCTGAGGTGCAGACAGGAGGAGAAGGAGTTAAGGATGGTTTTGCGGCGCTGGGTAAAACCGGCTTTGACCATGCGGAAAAAGGCCTGTTCGTTATCCAGCTGGGCCGGCGGCTCCGGCAGAAGCGTCAGCCGGATAACTTCGCTGGTTACTTTTGGCGAAGGAACGAAAGATTCCTTCGGCACGGTGAATAAACGCTCTGGCTGCGCGTAATACCGGATGGCCGCCGTAATGGCCCCGGCTTCCCGTGTGCCCATTTCTGCGCAGAGGCGTTCGGCCGCTTCGGCCTGGACCATCACGGTCAGGGACTGGATGGGCAGCTGCTCCTGCAGCAGGTGGGTAATAATTGGGGAAGTAATATAATAGGGCAGGTTGGCACAGACCACGACAGGCCGATTGCCGAACTCCTCTGCCAGAAGCTGATGCAAATCCAGCTTCAGTATGTCACCGGGTACCACCTTTACGTTGGCAAAGGGCACCAGAGTTTCCTCCAAAATGGGGAGCAGACGTTCGTCCAGCTCCACAGAAACCACCTTTGCGGCGCGCTTTGCCAGCTCCACGGTCAGCACGCCAATGCCGGGGCCGATTTCCAGGACGCCATAACTGTCGTCCGGAATGGCGGCCTCCGCCATGGCCGGACAGACCTCCGGGTCCGTCAAAAAGTTTTGCCCCAGCGCCTTAGAAAAGTGAAATCCATGCCGCTTCAGCAACGCTTCAATCTGGTTAATATCATATAATTCCATGCAGTGCCTCCTGCTCTAGTCTGCCACTCATTATAGTATAGAAGCCGTTTTTGTGCTACAATATGCCGGAAAGAGGTGACGGTTTTTATGAAACAAAAAATAACCATCCTTTTGCTTGTGTTGACTACATCGCTCATGTTCTGCGCCTGCGGAGCACCCGTACTTTATGAAAACGCAGAACCGCAGGACATCTACGGCACCGATGGGGAAACCGTGCTGGGTAAATATGTGGTGTTAGAAGCTAAATCGACCGACGTAAAAGAAAAGAATTTAAAGGACCTTTACTACAACTACGTAGAGCCCAATGACATCACCTACGTTGTCATCCTGTACACCGACAAGGACATGGAGGGCACCGTTGTCCTAAGCAACCTGATCTACAAAGACTGCACCCTTGTCCAAACCGAAGACGGCCAGTACGGCCCCGAAAACGTGGACAACGCTACCGCCTACCTTGCCGAAGACGGCGAACTGGTAGAACAGACCAGCGTTTCTTAAGAACAGTAATTGCTGTATCTTTTGGTGTTTTCTTATCTGGTGATTCCTTTTGCCAGATTCTTCTAAAATAGCCTAAATGATCCTGTTCGAAAAAGAAATCTATTTTACAGTTCAACTAAATCAAACAACCGTACAGTATGAAACTACCGCAAGTTGCGCTGTAAGGCCAAGCTGCGGTAGTTTTTTTGCCTTTGACTTGGATCCGAGCAGGTTTTCTGTAATTTCCTTCTACGTTCTTCCCGTGCGATTTACCCCGGCACCGTTTTTAACGGTGCCTTTTTCATTTCCGGCGGAGCCCCTTCTGGTCTAATTTGGCGGCACGCCCCTTATTCATAAAAAGTGTAGTGCAAACGGTGCAGCGCTGGTTGTAGTGGAAGGACTGAAAGGATGGGCTGAAGGTTGAGCTGACGCTGGAAGATTTGTTTCTGCGTGAACAGTTCCTGCTTGAAAAGTTTTGCTTAAACTGAGTGATATGGCGGCTTTTCATGGTGGAACTTGTAAAGTTGGCACTTCCACCTCCCCTAAAATGTAGATGCGAGGCCATCAAAAATCAATAAAGTCATGGTGGAAGCCGTAAAATGCCTGTGTCCACCTCCCTTGATTCACCGTTGACGTGGCATTTGAAATGTCTTTTATTGCCTTTAAGGGAGGTGGACGGTGGTGAAAGCACGTTTCCACCATGATTTTTGACCATCTGTGGATGCTTTTTTCCTTGTTGTAAGGGGCGTGGAGAACAGTAAAACAGCACGACCACCACGATTTTTGCGTATAGTAACGCACCGTTTCCGCTGTTTTAGGGGAGGTGGAAGACAAGAAAAATAGGTCTCCACCATGATTTCAAGAAAGTATGGTGTGGGCCATTTGTTGCGGTGGTCTAGAAGGATCTGACTGAGGTGATTTACGGAAGACTTTACGGAAGTACTGACTGAAGTCGTTACAGAAGATCCTTACAAGATAAATAACAAAAGGATGGGTATTTCCAAAAAACAGGCAAATACCCACCCCAAGAACATTGGCCGCAGATGCAGTAAAGAAGCCAAAAGGGTGGGTGTACGCAGCTTTTCAAGGAATACCCATCATAAAAGTGCCTAGTCAAGGCAGGTGTTGGTAAGAAAAAAGGGTGGGTATCTCCAGAAAAATGGAAGATACCCATCCTTTTTGTGCGTTTGAGGCTGCAGAAGCAGGATATTTAGGGGTGGGTATTTGCAGAAGTTATTTCAATACCCACCCTTTTGTTAATTTTATTTGGATACAGCCTGTTTTTGAGTGCGTTGAACTGGTGTGGTTGAGCTGGTGTGAATGTGGTTCGTATGGCAAGGACGGCTTATTTGGCGGGGGATTCCAGGAGGTCTTCTATGGTGCAACCAAGGGTGGTTGCAAGCTTGTAGAGGGTTTGGCCCTGGGCCTTGTCTATGTCGGCAGCTTCTCATGGTGAAGATTTTTAAAAGGAATTAAATAGGTTCGAAAAAAGGATAAAATTGTGCAAGAAAGTTCGTAATGTCCTTTTTTTTGGACTAAGTACATATTGATAAAGGGGGGAACTTATGCTAATATATACAGTGTTCTACGCTTCCTGTTACCTGCTGCAGGAATGGAGAGTCATCAGTGGGTATAATTTGAAAAGGAGAAATATTGCATGAAGACAAAATTAAAGAAGCTTCCAGTTTTGTTGGTTGTATTGGCTTTGGTATTGGCGTTGATTCCAGTTGCTGTTTTCGCTGACACAGGCGATGTAGCCTGGATCGGTAACACAGGTTATACCTCTTTGAAAGAGGCTGTTGATGCTGCTCAAAGCGGAGACACCATTACTCTTGGCGAAGGCAACTATACTCTTTACAGATCAGGTGCAGCAACCAGTGGTAAAGATTTGACTTTTGTTGGTAAGGGAACCGATAAGACTTATTGGAATATTGGTGCGGAAGTGCCAGATCCAAACAACTATGGAACCGAATATAATGGTGATTATAGTTTTGACGGTGCGGGAACGGTTACATTTAAGGACATGACCTTGCGCTCTGGTTCTGCTGATTATCTTGGCTTTATCCGTATGGATAAGTTTATTGTTGACGGCTGCGTTGTTAACGGAAAGATTGAATATTGCGGAACTACTGCAGCAGAGTTTAAAAATACCACGTTCAATCCGCCGACCGAGGATTACTCTATCTGGACAGGTAGTACTCTGTCAATGACGTTTGATTCCTGCACCTTTAATTCTACCGGAAAAGTAATTAATGTTTATAATGACGGAAATTACAAGGACAAAGAACATACCATTAATTTTAAAGATTGTACGGTAAATGCTTCTTCTCTGAAAAAGCAGGTGCTGAACATTAATGACTCCAATCTTTTGGAAGGTGGTTCTTATACCATCAACCTGGAAGGCAATAACACTGTAAATGTTACCAATACGGATCCGGAAACCTGCTCTACACTGTTCGGCTTTGGTGGAAAGAACGCTACCAATAATAAGGGAAATACAGTGGTAAACGTAAATGGTGAAACCGTATTTAAAACAAATGGTGAAACCGAAAATAAAAAAGGTGTAAGGATTTCTCATGCGGCTGCTGACAAACATGAGTTTACCTATGAATATAAGTGGGACGAGAATGATGGCGTTGTGAAATGCTCCGCTGTTGCAACTTGCTCTGCTTGTGGATATGAAGAAGAAGCCGAAGTTGAAGCTACTGCCACAACATCTGCAACCTGCACTGAAGCTGGAAAGGTAATTTATGTTGCTGATTTCAGCAAGGAAGAAGTAACCGATCCTGAAATCAAATTTGAAAATCAGCAAAAAGAAGGCGACGCACAGGCCGCACTTGGACATGACTGGGGCGAAGCAACCTATGAATGGACCAAGACCGATGATGGATATACCTGCACAGCCACAAGAGTTTGCGCAAGAGATGCCTCTCATACTGAAACAGAAACAGTTGCTGCTGCGGTAGTAGTTACCAAAGAGGCTACTGACACAGAAAAAGGTGAAGTAAAGTATACCGCAACCTTTAAGAACGAAGCTTTTGCAGAACAGACCAAGTTAGAAGAGCTTGCTGTTGGTGAAAAAACACCGGCTGAAACAACATCCACTGATAAAACTTCTGCTGAAAAGAAAACAACAGCAAAAACAGATGATGCGAACAATATTGTTCTTTGGTCTGCTTTGCTTGTAAGTAGCGGAGTGGCTTTTGCCGGAGTTATTGCAAAGAAAAAGAGATCTTTTGCTGACTAATAAATAAGCTTTATTGTAAAGAGGGATGCTTGTTGAAGCATCCCTTTTTCTTATTAAACGAATTCTGGCTACATCGCCAGGCAATCATTGCCAACCGGTATGACAACTGCCTGGATGATGTGGAAGAGAAGGTTTATACAAGGGATTTGTTTAGGAGAGATTGACTTTCCAAATACTTTAATTTATTATACTCGTAAGAAAGTAACTCATAAGTTACTTTCTTACGAGTATATTTATTGGAGGGTAGAGGATGAGTCAGTTTTATTGCCGCGAAGAGGAGTTGCGGACGCTGAATAAACGGTACGCAGGGGATAAGTTTGAGTGCATGGTTATCTACGGCAGACGGCGTGTTGGTAAAACAGCGCTGATTAATCAGTTCTGTAAGGATAAGCCGACCATTTTCTTCTCCGCTTTGAATACAACGGGCAAGGAGAATTTGGAGGCGTTGTCAAAAGCCATTATGAGTTATGAACGTCCAGATATAGAAACTGCACCGGAATTTAGCTCTTATGATGCTGCTTTGAATGAGCTGACCGCACTTTCAAAGGAAAAACGAATTGTCTTTGTAATTGATGAGTATCCGTATCTGGCAAAAGCAACGCCCGCCATTTCCGCAATGCTACAGCATATTATTGACTACAAATGGACAGATTCCAAAATGTATCTGATTCTTTGTGGCTCGTCCATGAGCTTTATGGAGAGCCAAGTCCTTGGCAAGGAAAGCCCACTGTATGGCAGACGAACCGGCCAGATTAAAATTGAGCCGTTGGACTATAAAGACACCGCTGTGTTCCATCCTAACCTGTCTGCAGAAGAGAATGCGCTGATTTATGGAATTACAGGAGGCGTACCTCACTACATTAATAAGTTGGATGTAAAAGACAGCCTGGATGAGGCATTGCTGGATAATTTTTTTGATCGTTCCAGCTATCTGTATGAGGAGCCTGGAAATCTGTTAAAACAAGAACTTCGGGAGCCTGCCATATATAATGCAATCATTAAAGCAATTGCAGAAGGTTCCTCGCGGATGAACGATATCAAACTGAAGGTCGGCACGGAAAATGCGGTTGTGTCAAAATATCTGAAAACACTGATTGCTCTTGGTATTGTCAAAAAGGAAACCCCGCTTACTGAAAAGCTGGGGAAAAAAACCATCTATTTGCTGGCTGATAATTTCTTCCGTTTTTGGTATCGCTTTGTGCCAGTCAATATGAGTGCTATTGACTCCGGTAGAATTGCAAAGATTTATCCACATGCGGTGAAACAATATTTCTCCGATTATATGGGCCTGATTTTTGAACGAATGTGTCAGGATTATCTGCTTTATTATGCAGAGTCTCTTCCCATTGAACTGAGTGAAATTGGTCAATGGTGGGGGACGGATCCGAAAAAGAAAAAACAGATACAAATTGATATTGTTGGAGCCCCGGTTGAGGGAAAAGACTATATTATTGGGTCATGCAAGTACAGAAATGAGAAAACTGGTGTAGATGAACTTGATTTAATTCAAGAATACGCAGCGGCTTTCGGAAAAGGAAACAATTACTACTACTATATTTTCTCTAAGGGAGGGTTTACAGACGGACTGCTTCAGGCACAGGAGCGTGGCGAAGTTCGGCTGATAACGCTGGAAGATCTTTATAAGTGAAGAAGGCAAGAAAAAAGAGCCCGACGCGTCGGGCTCTTTCAAGGTGTTGGCAATGTCCGTGAGGCGGCGTTTTCCGTCAGCAGCCTTTAATTTCAAACCGTGACAATTTGTCACGGTTTCATTTCTTTCCTCTTTGCGTCGCCATGGTTTTCTGAAAGAGTGTTCAGAGAAAATGTTTTCAGAAAAAACGCTCTTACTTTAACGAATATAGTGCATCCCCATCAATCAGGATAAACTCATGATTGTCTTCAAAACCGAATCCGCCAGTGCAGACGAATCCGATTTTTGAAACTGCAAGGCCCTTCGTGTGCGCAAGTTGCTCTTGCTCCTGTTTGCACTCTTTCCGTGTCATTGGTCTGCTGTAATATTTGCATTCATAGAAATCATATAACTCGCCGGTACGTTTGATGACACAGTCAAATTCTCCGTTTGTTTTTGTAGCGGGGTCATCGTACCAATAACTGCCAAAATCTTCTATGTCTGCGTACCTTCCCAGAGTAGCCATCCGGTGGAAATATTGCAGGGCCAACCCTTCTAACCGCCTGCTGACAAATTGATCCAGGTTTTTTTCAATGTTTCTGTTGTAAAACTGTTCCTCTCCAATGCGAGCAATAGTGCCAGCTGAACCAAAAATAAAGGAAAAGTAGAAGCGCATAAGATTGTCGGTAATCTCATAAAATTGCTTCTTTTTATCATTTCTTCGGTTAATAGGCTCTGTCTTTTGGATGGTTTCCATATCCAGCAGTATTTTTAACTGCTTGTCTAAGAGGCCGGTTTCATAGCCACCAATCTGGCTTCGGATTTCGGTATATTTTTTCTTCCCGTTGCCCAGCGATTCAAGAATCCTTATATCAAAAGTCTTCTGAATTTCTTTCAGCATAATGTTCTCAATATAAGAGCGGATTAGGCCGGTCTCCGGTAGGAGCAACGTTGTAATATTTTCCTTGATTGGTTTATTAATGTTAAGATTTTCAAGTACATAGGGACTGCCGCCAAACACACCATAAAAGGCAATTTTATCCCGTACCGGCAGGTCCGGATAAAATTGGGAAGCCTCATAATAGTCAAAATCATGGATATGCTGAATCAATGAAAATCTGCCAAACAACGGATTGCCTTCTGCAAGCAGTTCCTTCATGATTGTGATGTATGACCCACACAATATTAGTTTTACATTTTTGGGAAGCTGATCAATGATAGCCTGCATATAAGAGTCTACTTCGTTTTTTCTTCTTGTCTGTTTCAGATAGGGATACTCATCAATAATAAGCAGAATTTTCTTGTCCTGTGTTTTCAGGTAGTCCATCATGGCAAACAGAGAATCAAACTTAATATAGGGAAGGCCCAGAGCTTCCGAAACGCTTTTATAAATCAGCTCCAAGTTTCCATCAAAGGTACTTGTAACACACAAATGATTTATGACAACTCCATCAAAGGTCTTGGCAGCCTCTTTAATCAGTGTAGATTTTCCGACTCTGCGTTTCCCGTAAACCAGGACGGCAGTTCTTTTCTCCCAGTTCGACAGTTCTGCTGTAAGAGCGCTAAGTTCTTTTTGGCGTCCGACAAACATGCTTCCGGCACTCCTTTCACTTTTCTGAATAAATTTTCTCTGAATTTTTGTTCAGAAATACTACTTGTTGGCCTTTATTGTAACAGATGAGTTTGTGTTTGTCACGGGTTTCTGAAAGAACGTTCAGAGAAAATACTTTCAGGAAAGCTGCTGGAACCGGTTTCACATTCCCCTTGCCAACCCACCCCAAAACAGTAATAATAGAATTAGCAAAACTACAAATTCATGGCAAGAGCAGGAGGGCGTTCCATGCCCGGAATCAGAGATGTAGCCCAAAAAGCCGGAGTCGGCGTAGGTACCGTGTCCCGCGTGCTGAATAACAGCGGGTACGTGTCAGAAGAGACCAGGAAAAAAATTGAACAGGCCATGGAGGAGCTCAAGTACACACCGAATGAACTGGCCAGAAATCTTTACCATAAGAAAAGCGGCATTATTGCGGTATTGGTTCCTTCCGTAGAAGTTCCTTTCTTTGCAGAGTTGGTGCATTATATTGAAGCTGAGCTGTACAAAGAGGGCTTTAAAATCATGCTTTGCAATACGGATAAGGAATACAATGCGGAGTCGGAATATCTGGACATGCTGAATCGCCACATTGTTGACGGTGTTATTACCGGCGTGCATTCTTTGGATGTAGAGGAGTACAAGAAGATAAAAAAGCCCATTGTTGCGTTTGACCGTTACTTAGGGGAACACATCCCGCTGGTGGCGGTAGACCACAAAAAAGGCGGGCGGCTGGCTGCAGAAACGTTGATTGCCAATGGCTGCAAAAAGGTGGTTCATTTCAGGGGTTCTTTGGCCATTGAATCTCCATATCATGACCGGCATTATGAATTTGCAAAAATTATGGAAGAAAACCAAGTGGAGTGTTTTGACTATGAACTGGCCTGGAACCGCTTTGACCTGGAATATTATGAAGAAGCGGTGCAGGACCTTTTTGAAAAAATCGGTGACTGGCCCTTTGACGGCGTCTTTGGCTGTGATCTGGTTGCCATTGCCTGCATGAATGAAATTATCCGCAGACACAGAAAAGTGCCGAAGGACGTCAAGTGCGTCTCCTATGACGGAACCTACGTTACGCAAATTGTGGAACCCAGCATGACGGCGGTTGTGCAGCCAATTGAAGGGCTGGCAAAAGAAGCCACCAAACTGATCTGTAATTTAGTAAACGGCACAGAGTATGAAAATAAACAGGTTATTTTAGACGTTTCCCTAAGGAAAGGGAAAACCACTCTTGTTTAAGTCGTCTGAGGGATGTCTTTAGCCCTGCATTGTTCGGCGCTCTCCCAACTCCCCCGTGGCGGAGCGCTGATTTTTTCACTTCGATGTCGGCACTTTGCCCAATAAAGACATTTTTTGTTATAAGAAAATGACGAAATAATCATTTTCAACGCGAAAATGATTGACAACATAAGTTGCCTTGGAGTATGTATAAGACAGGAGGTCGGTTGCGTGAATCGCAGCGACACAAATTTTTTTGGCACAATGTGGAACCCGTTCCACACGGAAAATAAAGAACTTTTTAAAATTTTTGGAGGTAGGACAATGAAACATGCAAAGCAGTGGTTGTCAATCGTGCTGATAACCGTATTGGTGCTCAGCCTGTTTGCCGGCTGCGGAAAGAAGAAGACAAACAAAGATGAAGACGGGGCTACCGTAATTAAATTTGGTATTCACGTTGCAAACCCGAAGGAACAGGAAGCGGTAACGTACAACATTGTAGAAGCATTTAATGCTGCTTACAAAGGAAAGTACAAGGTAGAGTTTGTTGCCAGTGACACAGAAGCGCATTCCAAGAACATGAAGCTGGCTGCTCAGGATGGAACCCTTCCGGATATTGTTCATCTGGACTCTGCAGAAGCACCGGAATATAACGAAGCCGGATATCTGCTGGACCTTTCTGAGTTCTTGGCAGAAAATCAGGATATCGATACCGCATTAAACGGCATGGAAGATGCTTTCAAATCCGGAGATACACAGTATGGACTTCCGTATCAGTGTAACGTACAGGGCTTCTTCTACAACAAGGAGCTGTTTGACAAAGCCGGAGTTAGTTACCCGACAGATGATACAACTTATGAAGAATTCCTGGATATGATTGCTAAGCTGAATGACAGTGGCGTTACCCCGATTGCAATCGGAAGCAAGAACAGTTCCTTTGCCATGTGGGAGTTTAACGAATTCCTTTCCCGTTATGGTTGGGAAGATAATCTTTCTACTTATACGGCAGAAAAGGCCACTTATTCCAATGCAGACCTGAAAGCCTGCTTTGATAAGATTAAGGGCCTTGCAGATGCAGATGCTTTCCCAGAAAATATGGCCACTATTGAATACTTTGATGCAAAGCAACTCTTCAACGAAGGCAAAGCTGCTATGTTCGGCACCGGCCAATGGGATTGCGCTGAATTTGACACCAATCTGGGTGACAAAGTTGGCTTCTGGTGGGGACCGAAATTTACAGATTCCTCTTACAACCAGGACGTTGACATGAAGGTTCCATCTGCACCGCTGGTAGTAAGCGCTGCTGTAAGCGAAGATGAAGAAACCAAAGAAGCGGTTTATGCATTCCTGAAATACTATTTCGGAAAAGAAGCAGCAACCATCTCTTATGAAGGTTCCATTTTCCCGGCAACAAATTATGACGGCCTGGCAGCAACGGAAACCCAGTATGCCATGAATGCTATGATTAATGCTCTTGGAAATGGTTGGGCTACTCCTGCAGCCGCTCCGGATCAGACCGTAAATTCTGCTGTACAGGAAGCTCTGTATGATGCAATGTTTGGTGTAATGCAAGGAACCTATACTACAGATCAGGCCCTTGCCAAAATGGATAGTGCTGCCGCCACTTGATTCCTAAGTTGAGTGTAAGACGGTAAACCCCAGAATGGTGTGCCTGACGTTTCCCCGCAGGCACACCATTCAACAAGATAAAGGAAGGAAACGTATGCGTTGGTTAAGTAAAACCCGATACAAAATAGGCCTGGTAATTCCAACGCTTTTGGTATATCTGGTATTCATCATTCTTCCAATTGCAATGGCAGTTGGATACAGCTTTACAAAGTACTCCGGGATAGGAAAAGCAAAATTTAATGGACTGACAAACTATATCAGACTGTTTCAGGATCCTCTGTTTTGGTCGTCCTTCAAAAACACAATGATTATGTTTGTACTTGCCTTTGTGCTTTTGCTGACCCTCTCTTTTTTAATTGCGCTATTGCTGAACAATAAATTGAAGGCAGTGGATTTTTCCAAGTCCCTGATTTTTTCTCCGGCAATTATAGCACCCATTATTGTAGGTATTATTTGGGTTTATATTCTGGATCCGAATATTGGTATTATTAACAGCCTTTTAGATGCTATAGGTACGCCGGAGTTAAAGCAGAAATGGATTGGCGGAGATACGTTGTCCCCATACAGTATTGCCATTATTTACTTTTGGCAGCAGCTGGGATACTTGGTAACCGTATTCCTTGCCGGTCTGAAAATGATTCCGGAAGAGGTTATGGAAGCCGTAAAAATTGACGGCGCCAACTTTTGGCAAAAAACCTTCCGCGTAACCATTCCAATGATGAAATCAACCATTTCTACCGTGGCGGTTTTAATTATTACCGGCGTATTTAAAATTTTTGAAATTGTACAGCAAACAACCGGTGGAGGACCAAACCACCTGTCAGAAACATTGGTCACCTATAGTTATTCTATGACCTTTGCCAGCGGCGACTATGGCTATGGTATGTCCCTTGCCACAGTAACGTTCCTGCTGTCTTTGGTTATTACCGGTATTTATACCACTTTGACAAAGGAAAGGAGTAAGTAAGATGTTGTCTAAAAAGAAAAAGACGGCAATGTACATTGCCATGGCACTGATTACCGGACTTGTGGTTTTTCCTTTCCTTTGGATGATTTTACTTTCGTTTAAAACCAGCTCGGAAATTATGTCAGACCCACTGGCTCTTCCAGCGGCGTTTACCCTGGACAACTTTAAGCGGGCGTTGGAAACCCTGGATTTTCCAAGACTTTACGCCAACACCTTTGAAGTCTGTGTGGTATCTGTTGCCTTTGAGCTGATTATTACCTTCTGCAGTTCCTTTGTAATTGCACGAATGGAATTCAGACACCCGAAACTGAGAAAACTACTATATGGATTCTTGATCCTGGGATTGTCCGTTTCCCCGTTTATTCTTCTGTTCCCGGTTTATAAAATTAATGCTTTTCTGGGATTGCAGGGAAAATGGGCGCTGGTCTTTCCCTATGTGGCAAGTTCCATTTCGTTTAACACGCTTTTGCTGACAGCCTATTTGCGGCAGCTGCCGGCAGAAATAGATGAAGCCGCAGTTATAGACGGTTGCAGCCTGTGGGATTTAATGACAAAAATTACCCTTCCCATGGCAAAACCGGTTATTGCTACCATTGTTATTTTTAACGTTCTTTACATTTGGAATGAATTCCCATATGCCTCCGTTATGCTGCGGGACGTAACAGACTACACGCTTTCCATGGGAGCCTCTTTCTTTAAAGGCAACTATACCGTGGATTACGGCGGCATTGTAGCCTCCAGCCTAATGATTATTATTCCAGAACTGGTCTTCTATGGCTTCTTCCAACGGAACATTGTAGAAGGCATGACCGCCGGGGCAGTTAAGGGATAAGCAGTTTCAAAACGAATCAAGTTAACAAAGGAGAATCCATCATGAGCAACGTATCAGGATTGTTTAAAGATTTAACCACTGTAAAAGAAGCAAGAAACGGACGTCTTGCCAGCTGGGATCAGCGTGGAAAAAACCAGGACTACTGGGAAATTCCTGCCGGAGAAACCATTTCTTTAGGCGAGGTAGAGGGCCCCGGTTGCATAACGCACATTTGGATGACCTCTTCCTGCAGAAGAGTAACAGCCCCCAGTATTTTAGATCCACAGTTAATGGCTTCCGCCGCGCCCGTAATGGAAATTCATCCGGCACTGGGCGTTATCCGGGATGACTATGACCCGTTTTATTACAGAAAAGTATTAATCAAAATTACTTGGGATGACCAGGATACGCCAAGCGTGCTGGCGCCTTTGGGAGATTTCTTCTGTATTGGAAACTGTTATCCGGGAAATTTTTCCTCCTTACCGTTTAACGTTTCTTTGAAACCGGAAGAAGCCGGAAGATATGGTGCCCCGTGTTCCGTATCCTGTTACTTCCCAATGCCGTTCAATAAGAAGGCAAAATTTGAAATTGTAAATGAGAATGACATCCCGTTTATTCTGTATTTCAATATTGATTATGAAATGTATAAAGAACCGCTGGATGAAAACACCGCTTATTTCCATGCCAGCTGGAGAAGAGAAAATCCTTGCAAAGGCTGGGGCCCGGATCTGCAGACAAACTGTCCGGAAGTAAATAACGTAACCAATTTTAAGGGTGAAAACAATTACACCGTTCTGGATGTAGAAGGCACCGGACATTACGTTGGTTGTAACCTGACCGTAAAGCATTACCAAGGCAGTTGGTGGGGTGAAGGTAACGATATGTTCTTCATTGATGGAGAAGAATATCCATCCTTGAACGGTACCGGCACAGAAGACTATTTCAACCACGCCTGGGGTATGCAAAGAAATGCGTATCCATTCTTCGGAACTATTGTGCATGAAGGTGACACGGACGGTTTCCAAGTGTCGTATCGCTTCCATATTACGGATCCGGTTCACTTTGAAAAGAGTCTGAAAGTAACTATTGAACATGGACATGCAAACCATCTGTCAGATGACTGGAGTTCCACCGCATATTGGTATCAAACCCTTCCAACGGCAAAACCACTAACCATACTGCCAATGGAAGAACGGCTTCCGGAAGTTCCGGTATTGCCGAATCGCAAATTAGAAATGCCGGAATTGACCGAAGAAATGAAAGCTGCCAGACAGTCCTGGGTAGACCGGTGGGAAGAATATCAACCGGCGCGGGAAGAGCAGTTCCGCATTAAGGAAGAGAAGGCCAGACGGGAGTCCAAGTTGAACACCGAATTTGCTAAAAAATTGCGGGATGAGTATAAGTAAGAAAAAGTGAGTGGGTTAGAATGTCTAAGGAATTAATGCTTAAGAGAATTGCGAAGGCCCAAGAAGAAATAGATGCAAAGAAGAATTTGGTCAAACAAGGTGCACAACGGCAGGATTACCATTTTATGGCAGAAACCGGATGGATTAATGATCCGAACGGGCTGATTTATTACAAAGGAAAGTACCATTTCTTTTATCAGTACAATCCGTATCATGGTTTTTGGAGCAGTATGCACTGGGGCCATGCGGTAAGTACAGACCTGATCAATTGGTACTATTTGCCTTTGGCACTTGCACCAAGTGAAGTCTATGATGACCATCTGCAGGGCGGCTGCTTTTCCGGAAGTGCTATAGAACATGGCGGAAAACTTTTCCTGATTTATACCGGAACCAGCAACCACGGACACGGCTTTGAACAGGTACAGTGTGTGGCTTACAGCGAAGATGGGATTCACTTTGAAAAATATGAAAAGAACCCGGTCATTACCGCGCCTGCCGGAGTGTCGCCGGACCAATTCCGTGACCCGAAAGTCTGGGAGCATGACGGCACCTATTATGTAGTATGCGGCGCCAGCGTAAACGGCTTTGGGCAGGCTCTTTTGTATAAGTCAGATGACCTCCTTCATTGGAACTTTGTCAACGTGCTTGCAGAAAGCCGCGGCGAATGGGGCTTCATGTGGGAATGCCCGGACTTCTTCCCGTTGGAAGACAAATATGTTCTGATGTTTTCTCCCATGGGCGGGAAAGAGCGGACCAGCGTTTACCTGGTAGGCGACTTTGACTATGACACCGGAAAGTTTTTCTACACCACCTCCGGCGAGATGGATTGGGGCTTTGATTACTATGCTCCGCAGTCTTTCCTGGCTCCGGACGGCAGGCGGCTGATGGTTGGCTGGGCAAATGCCTGGGACTGGATGCCCTTCTGGAAGGACTGGGGCCCGACGTATCAGGAAGGCTGGTGCGGATTTTTCAGTGTACCAAGAGAAGCTGTTTTGGATGCAGATGGCATGTTGAAATTTGTCCCTGTAAAAGAACTGGAGCTGCTGCGGGAAGATGGTACAGAAGCCCAGAATCTTCTACTGGGCGAGTCAGCCGTTTCCTCCGTTGCTCACCTCCTTTGCAGTGGCTGTGTCTTTGAATTAAAAATGAAAGTGGATTTGCAGAAGACAACTGCAAGTCAGCTGATTTTGAAACTTCGCTCTGTGAAGGAAAAATATACGGAAATTGTGTTTGACCTTGCCAAGTCGGAAATTCGGTTTGACCGAAGTCATGCTGATGACTGGAGTACTGGGGTGGCAAAATGTCCACTGAATTTGCTGGGACGGGATACGCTGGATATTCACGTATATTCAGATAAGAGCTCGGTAGAATTGTTTAGCAATGGATACAGAAATAATCTGTCCTGTAATATTTATAATGCTGATGAAAATCAGGAAAATTACTTAATCGCAAAAGACGGAACCGTTGCGGTTACAGAGTTAAAAACCTGGAAGTTGAAGAAAGTAATGGAATAGGAGGCTTCTGACGATGGCAGAGGTAACACTAAGACACATCAAGAAGGTTTATCCTAATGCGGAAAAGAAAAAGAAGAAAGGCAATGCTGCCAAGACCAATTTGTTGGTAACCGATGAGGGTGTTGTGGCTGTACAAGACTTCAATCTGGAAATTAAGGACCAGGAGTTTGTTGTGCTGGTAGGCCCATCCGGCTGCGGAAAATCCACAACACTGCGCATGATTGCAGGGTTGGAAGAAATTACCGATGGTGACCTTCTGATTGATGGACAACGCATGAACGAAGTGGAACCGAAGGATCGGGACATTGCCATGGTATTCCAAAGTTACGCACTATATCCGCACATGACGGTTCGCGGAAACATGGAGTTCCCGCTGAAGCTGAAGAAAATGCCTAAGGACCAGATTAAGGAGCGGGTAGAAAGTACCGCGGAAATTCTGGGGATTACAGAGTATTTGGACAGAAAGCCAAAGGCGTTATCTGGCGGACAGCGTCAGCGGGTTGCTATTGGTCGTGCCATTGTCAGAGAGCCGAAGGTTTTGCTGATGGACGAACCACTGTCTAACCTTGACGCCAAGCTGAGAAACCAGATGCGGGCGGAGTTGATTAAACTGCGTCAGCGGATTAAAACCACCTTTGTTTATGTAACGCATGACCAAACGGAAGCCATGACTCTGGGTGACCGGATCGTCATTATGAAAGATGGCGTGGTACAACAGGTGGGAACGCCGCAAGAAGTGTTTGACCACCCGGACAACCTGTTCGTAGCCGGATTTATTGGTGTGCCTCAGATGAACTTTTATGATGCTACTCTTACCGAAGAAAATGGTACTTATAAAGTTCAGGTACAGGGTATGCAGCTTGTCTTACCGGAAGAAAAGCAGGAACGACTGAAGGCTGCAGGCGTAACGTCACAGGAAATTACGCTGGGAATTCGCCCAGAACATATTTCTTTGACCTCTGCAGAAGAGACCGGTTTGACCGGAAAAATCATGATGTCAGAAATGATGGGGAGTTCGGTTCATTTGCACGTGAATGTGGACGGAAAAGATACCATCATTGTTGTACCTACCTTGCATCAGAATGGTCAAAATGCGTTTTCTAATGGAGCCAACATTTCCTTTACCTTCTGTGAAAGCGCCGTTCACCTGTTTGACAAGGAGACCGGAATCAATCTGGAGGGATAAGATGTTTGATATTGTAGCTCTGGGAGAGCTGTTAATTGACTTTATGCCTCGTGGCACCAGCGAAAGCGGAAATTTCCTTTTTGAAGCCTGCCCCGGCGGCGCCCCGTGCAACGTGTTGTCGGCAGCAACCAAACTGGGGAAAAAGACGGCATTTATAGGAAAAGTAGGGACGGATCTGTTTGGCCGTTTCCTTGGCGATGCAGTTGCTTCCTACCATATAGACACCACTTCCTTATACAGGACCGATACCGCATTTACCACGTTGGCATTTGTTGCATTGGATAAAGAGGGAAACAGAGATTTTTCTTTTTCCAGAATCCACAGCGCAGATACGCTTTTGTCCGAAGAGGAAATTTCAGAAGACTTGATTGGAAATGCCCGTATTTTTCATGTGGGAACCCTGTCTATGACGGATGAACCGGCAAGAAGTGCTACCATAAAGGCGTTGGAACTTGCAAAGCAGCAGGGTGTTCTGATTTCGGTGGATCCGAATTTAAGGGAACCGCTGTGGAAGAAGCCAGAGGACGCCAAAGAAGCCATTCGTACGGTGCTTTCTTATGCAGATATCATTAAGATTTCGGATTATGAGTTAACGTTCCTTTATGAGGAGCGGGACATTGCGGAAGCGGCAAGGCAGTGCTTTACGGAATTTTCTCCCAAGCTGCTCTTTGCCACCTGCGGGAAAGACGGCGCGTATGCCTTGACGGCAGATAAAGTTTTGCACCACCCGTGCTACTTAAAGGTAAAAACAATTGACACGACCGGAGCGGGAGATTCCTTCTGCGGAGCGGCTTTAAGTAGACTGTTAGACTTTGGGTGTAATCCGGACGTCCTTACAGAAGAGCAACTTTTTGAAATGCTACAATTTGCTTCTGCGGCTGCATCCCTGACCACAACCCGGTATGGCTCTATTGCAGTCATGCCGGATGAAAGGGAAATTGAAGGGCTGATAAAAGAAGGTGTTTAAGCGTAGACGGCAGGTGCCTAAACAGGTTGGCCGTGAAACGCTGAGACGAAACAAGAAAACAATGAAATAAAAGCAAGCCAGGACAGTTGCCCTGGCTTGCTTTTTTGTAGGGGAATTCTATGAATCAAATAGCGTACAAATCCTTGCTGTGGTCTTCTCCGTAAATACCCCATTTTTCAATGGCAACTGCAAGTTCTTCACATTCTTTGGCTGCAGTGCGAAGAGGTACATCGTTCATAACCGCGTCAATGGCAATTCGGAATGCGTGCGCACCAGCACGTGGGCCCATTGGATGGGCATGGATACCTGCGCCTACGCCGAGAAGAACGTCTGGACCGCAGTCATCCATGAACTTCGGAACCAGTCCTGGAACAACGCCGCCACCAACAAACGGAAGCATTGGCTTCAAGTCATAGAACTTGGCTTTGGAAGCATTGATATTGGTGATGTAGTTGTCAAACGTGTTATCAAACTTACCATACGGTGGCTGTGTCAGGTAAATATCTGCACCACTCAGGCGAACCAGCTTGTTAACTACCTTGGAACTCATGCCCTGATACGGAGAGCAGGTAAATGCGCCATTAAAGCAGGAGTGCGCAAGGATGGGAACGGTAATTTCCGGATCTTCTGCCAGCATACGAACTGCACTGTATCCGGTGCCGTGAATGTCAACCATGATAAGGTTACCGCCGTTTTCAATAACGGTCATAGCGTTTTCTTTCAAGCGGCAAACTTCATCTGTAATGTTGCAGGCATATAAGGTGTATTCACCCTTGATGGCTCTGGCCCGCTCAACGGCATCCATATTTCTTTTAACCCGTTCTGCAAGGCTATTGAACTTCCGGTTGCCACCAATCAGTTCGTCGTCCTTGATGATATCAACGCCACCGGCAGCTGCTTCAAAGAACAGCTTTTCGCCAACTTCCGGTGTATAACCGGTGCACGGTTTAATCATGTTGTTTAACAGCGGACGGTCTTCCACATTCAAAATTTTACGGATGCCATCAATGCCAAACTTCGGGCCCTGGAATGCATCTACAAATTTCTTTGGGAAGTCAATGTCTAACAGCTTCAGATAGGGCATAGACATGATGTTTCCGCAGATGGAACCAATCAGAAGAGGAATGTTGTTTTCAATGTTATCTACCGGATATCCAATCCGGATAATGTAGAAACGCATTCCGTCCGGGGCAACATCCAAATTGACGTTCGTTTGGTTTTCATAGTTGGGAACTTCATATACGCCAATAATTTTAGATGCGTATTTTGTCCGCATTTCATCTGTTTCTGCTGGAACATCCGCCCAGGATCCGGTTGTTTGTTCAATTCCGATACTAACGGCTTTCAGGATGGCTCCCTCTTCTTTGGCGGCACCAATTAGATAAGTGGCAACGCAAAGATCATCCATGTCACAACCTTCATATAAAGGGTTCAGTAAGGGATCATAAAATCTGTTTTGCTTAATCATAAAAACCTCCGTTTATTACTATGTTACTTCAATATGGCCAAACGCCTTCTGCACCTTCAATATAAAAGCGATGAAAAAGAAACACAACATGGAAAATATTTTCAGTCAAGGCAGCAAAGAATGTCAAAAAAATATCAATCGAGTGAAAATATTTTCAGTGTCGCAAGAAAAACGGAAATCGCTTATGATGGATTTGCAAATGAAGAATAAACAAAAAAACAGAAGCCGAGGCACAACTATTATGAACATTGACAAATATGACCAGTCAACCTTCCTGGTTTTGAAGGCGGCCTATCTTTATTATCTGTCCGGAAAGCCACAGAATCTGATTGCAGAAGAACTGGGTGTATCTCTTACTACCGTGTCCAGACTTTTAAAGCGGGCCAAGGAAGAAAAAATAATTGAATTTGTTATAAGAGATCCGTTTGTGGAATGCATAAAAGTAGAGCAGCAGCTAAAAAACTTCCTTGGAATTAAAGAAGTGGTGATTGCTCCGGCGGTTAGTGCAGAAGATGTAGATCAGGCAGATGAAGCGGAAAATCTAAAGAAACTGGTTGCTTTGGAAGCTGCAAGATATTTGCAACGGATTATTAAAAAAGGTGATGTCATTGGCTTTACCTGGGGAAGCACGGTTTATCAGATGATTAATTATCTGAATCCGGCCCAGAAGGTGGAAGCAGACTTTGTTACGTTACATGGAAGCCTGGCAAACAGTGTGGCAGCCTGGGATGTTAGAACATTGGTAACTCGCTCGGCCAAAGCCTTTTCAGGAAATAAACATATTTTGCTTACGGATACTTTGATGAGCACTTCTGAAGTAACGGAACTGTTAAAGAAGGAAAAAAGTATCTCGCAAGTGTATGAGATGTTTGACAAGGTCAACATTTCCATTAGCGGAATTGGCGCTTTTTATCCCGAAATGACAACGGTTCTGGCCCATCCGGATTATTTGCCGCCGAAAGACTTAAAGGAATTACAGGCCTGTGGCGTGGTTGCGGATGTTGTTTTACGGTTTATTGACAAGAACGGTCAAGAATGTAACACCAGCTTGAAAAACCGGACCATTTCTATTGAATTGGAACAATTTAAAAAGATTCCCAGGAAGATTACCATTGCGTCCGGAACGCAGAAAGCCTATGCCGTTATGGCGGCAGTAGAGGGTGGCTTGGTAGACACCTTGATTATAGATAGCAAGTTGGCAGTTGAACTATTAGAACTATGGAAATCGCATCATTTGATGTCGGAATAAGGAAAAAAGGAGGGCAGCATGAAAATTGCAATCGGTTGTGATCCAAATGCAGTTGAGCATAAGGAGGTGCTGAAACAGTTAGTAACGGATCTGGGACATGAATGCGTTGATTTCGGAAGTACGGATCCGATTTACGCTAACACAGCAATCCGCTTGGCAGAAGCCGTTGCGGCAGGAGAATGTGAAAGAGGAATTTTAATCTGCGGTACCGGCATTGGCGTTTGTATTGCAGCAAATAAAGTAAAAGGCGCATATGCAGCAGAGGTAAATAATATTTACCAGGCGGAAAGAGCGCAGCTGAGTAATTGTGCCAACATTATTACCCTTGGGGCACAGGTGACCGGAATTGAACTTGCCAAATGCCTTGTGAAGGAATATTTGAAAAACACATTTGATCCGAATTCAAGGTCCAAGGATAAAGTACAAAGAATTTACGATTACGAAAAAGAGAGGACGGTTTGATCTTATGATTATGAATTTCTTACGGAAAGTGCCAGCAGGTATGATGGTTGTTCCATTGCTGCTTGGCTGTTTGGTTAACACTTTCTTCCCGGCAGCATTGCAAATTGGTGGTATTACTACCGCAACCTTCTCTAGTGCAGGCGGATCCTGTACTTTGGGTATCTTGCTTTTCTGCATGGGTACTACGTTAAGAGTAAAAGATATGCCGGCGGTAATTAAACGCGGCGGTCTGCTTTTAGTTGCAAAGTTTGCTATTGGAGCCCTTCTTGGCATTCTTGTTGGAAAATTCTGTGGACCTGCTGGTTTTTTAGGCCTGTCCAGCTTGGCAATCATCAGTGCAGTTACCAATAGTAATGGTTCTGTTTATTTCTCCCTGATGGAACAGTATGGTGACAAAAAAGACTGCGCTTGCATGCCAATTCTTGCCATCAATGACGGACCGTTCCTGACTCTGGTTGCGTTGGGTGCTTCCGGTCTTGCCGACATTCCGTTTATGAGTCTCCTTGCTGCTGTAGTTCCGATTCTTTTAGGTATGCTGCTTGGTAACATTGATCCGAAGGTAAGAGACTTCTTTGGCCCAGTTGGTTCCGCTATTATCCCGTTTACTGGCTTCTCTTTGGGCGCCGGCATTGACCTTGCAAGTGTTGCAAAGGGCGGACTGTCGGGTGTTCTCTTGGCGTTCATTACCATCTTTGTTGGCGGCGGATTTATTGTTCTTTGTGATAAGTTTATTGGAAGACGTCCGGGATATGCAGGTTGGGCTGTTGCAACAACCGCAGGTAACGCAGTAGCCGTTCCGGCAGCCATTGCACTTGCTGACCCGGCATGGGCAGATTATGCATCTGTTGCCACGGTTCAGGTTGCAACCTCTACCGTTTTAACGGCACTGATTGTTCCGTTTATTACGGCCTGGTGGGCAAAGAAGTTTGGCTGCCCACAGTTCCCGAAAGAAGGACAAGAGGCAGAGTTCGCAGAAGCAACAGCGGGAGATGCTCCTGTAGTGGACGCTGTAGCAGAAGTAGTACCTGAAACGGAACCTGCAGCGGAACCAGTTACCGAAGCAGTTTCGGAAGAATAAGAGGCAACAATATGGGCAAAATATTAATGTTTGCAGATGACTTTACAGGCTCCGGAGATGCCGGTGTACAGCTGACAAAAAACGGAATAGAAGCCCACATCATTTTTGATACGAAGAAGATTGACCCGGAAAAGTCCTATGTCATTGACACAGAATCCCGGAATATACCGGCTGAAGAAGCGTATCAAATAGTAAAAGAGATTCTGCAAGATATGGAACCGTATCCATATGAATACTATTACAAAAAGATGGATTCTACCCTACGGGGGAATCTGAAAGCAGAAATAACTGCTGCAGAAGAAGTGCTAAAGCCGGACCTGATTGTATTTAATCCGGCTAACCCGGATTCTAACCGGACTGTGGTAGACGGCACTTTGCTGATGAACGGCGTCAGAATTATGGAAACCGAAATTATGCGGGATCCGCTGTGCCTGGTAACGGAGGACAACCTGGAAAAGCTCATGCAAAAAGAAATGGATGAGCCGGTTCGGCACTTCTCTTTAACCGAAATTCGCGAAGGCAAAATGGATGTCGGAGATGCAAAAATTGTCACCTTTGATGTTCTGGAAAATGCGGATATGGACGCCGTTGTTAACTATATCTTAAGCCTAGACAAAAAGATCCTTTGGGTTGGCTCTGCCGGTATGGCAAACAGTTTGGTTAAAACCATGCGGAAGCAGTACCCTGTATTGTCTTTGATTGGCAGCATCAGTCAGACTTCCCGAACACAGGTGCAGGTTGCACAGGAAGCTGGTGCTACCGTAGTAGAAATGAATATTGCTGCGCTGTTAAACGGCGGTGACATTAACAAGGTTGCACAGGAAGCTGTGTCTTTGCTACAGGATGGGCAAGATGTTATTGTAGTAACGGCAAAAGAACACGAAGACTATCTAGAGGCAATTGCGGTTGGAAAACAAAAGGGCATGGATCGCATAGAGGTTGCAAAATACACGCAGTCTTGCATTGGTAAGCTGTCCACCCTGATTTTAAAGCAGGCCAAGGTCTGCGGATGCTTCCTGACCGGCGGTGACACCGCAATCAGCGTTAACAACTACAACCATGCGCACGGCGCCAAGCTGGTGGATGAAGTGCTTCCCATTATTGCTCTGATAGAGCTGGATGGCGGGGATTATCCTGGCTTGCCCTGTATTGTAAAGGGCGGTTCTATTGGCGACCATGAAGCGCTTGCTAAATCCATTGCGTATTTGAAGGAACACGCATAAAATTAAAAGAGAGGAAGGCTTGGTAATGAAAAAACTGGGTATTACCATGGGCGATCCAGCTGGTATCGGCCCCGAAATTATCATAAAAGCACTAGGCGACGGCACAGAATTTGAAGGAAAGTACGTTGTCTATGGTGCAGTGGATATTCTGAAGCATTACAATGATTCCTTTGGTTTTGATTGCAAATTTAAGGAAATCCAGGCTCCGGAAGAATATGAAGATGGCTTTATTAATGTCATTGACCCTGCACATTTGACCATGGATCAGTATGAAATTGGGCAACTGTCTGGGAAGTGCGGCCATGCGGTTTATCTTTATATTGAACGGGCAATTGAGGACGCAAAAGCTGGAAAAATTGACGCAGTTGTTACAGGTCCATTAAACAAGGAAGCGCTGCATATGGGTGGTCACAATTTTGATGGCCATACTGAAATTTTTGCAACGTTAACGGATACGAAAAAGTATGCAATGATGTTCTATGGTCCGTTGAAAATTATGCACGTGTCTACGCACTGCTCTTTGCGGGAAGCCTGTAACCGCGCAACAAAGCAGCGGGTTCTGGATTGCATTGAATTGATGGACATGGCACTGAAACAGACGGGAATGGAAAATCCGTTGATTGCAGTTGCCGGTTTAAATCCGCATGCTGGTGAAAATGGCTTGTTTGGAATGGAAGAAATTGAGGAAATTACGCCGGCCATTGAAGCTGCTAAAGCAGAAGGCATCAACGTAGTTGGACCCATTCCTCCGGATTCCATCTTTAACAAGACCCTGAACGGTGTTTATGATGCAGCCATTGCAATGTATCATGATCAGGGCCACATTGCGGCAAAGTTGCAATTAATGAGTGAGTGCGTAAACTGCACCATTGGTCTTCCTATTATTCGAACTTCTGTAGACCACGGAACCGCGTTTGATATTGCCGGAAAAGGTCTTGCCAGTGGGGACAATATGAAGCAGTCCATGCGGGTGGCAGAACAGTTCCTGAACAATAAAAAATAAAGAAAGTAGTAGGGAAACAGCATGAAACATTTCATTTGTGGCTCTGGCTGGAAGATGGTAAATGGTTATCAGGACAGCATCCGGGTTGCAGGTGAATTGCAAGAAAAATTACGGGATTTTCACGACTATCCGGTCGTGATTTTCCCGTCTTTTCCTGTAATTCCGGAAATTACAAAACAACTGGATCCAGGCAGTGTGGTAAAAGTTGGCGGCCAGGATATGTTCTGGGAACTGGACGGTGCGTACACCGGTGAAGTGTCCGGGCAGATGTTGCTGGATATTGGCTGCCAGTATGTGGAAATTAACCATCAGGAAAGACGCCGTTTTCTGAAAGAGGACAATCAGATGTCCAACAAAAAACTAAGAACGGCTGTGAAAATAGGTCTGCATCCGTTCCTGTGCGTTGGTGAAGAAAAGAAAGAATCGGATGAGCTGGTCCAGGCCTTCTTGAAAAGACAGCTTTCGGAACTGTTAGATGGCATATCTGCGGAAGAAGCAAAGCTGATTACGTTTGCTTATGAACCTATGTGGGCCATTGGCAAAAAGTCGACAGCCGATCTGGGGCATATTCAGATGGTGCATCATTATATCCGAAGTCAAATTGCGGACTTGTATGGCCCTGCGGTTGCAGAGGCCGCCTACATTGTTTATGGTGGCGGAATTAATATGGAAACCTATTTGGATATTGCGTCTTTGCCGGATGTAAATGGCTTGTTTACCACCGGATGCGGCGTTAATGCAGAAACTTATAGCAAGCTTGCTATTACAACGGCAGAAATGTTGAAGCAACTTGATACATAGGACTTTTTGAAAATAGGTAGGTTGGTTCAGTGAAACTGTATTTTATAAGACACGGAGAGACAAATTGGAACTGCAAAAGGAAAATGCAGGGCGAGTCAGATATTCCCTTAAATGAAAATGGCCGAAAATTTGCAGAGCTAACCAGAGAAGGTCTGGGATCTTTGAAGTTTGATATTGTTATTTCCAGTCCGTATAAACGAGCCTTGGAAACAGCGCAGATTATTACCGGTTCAGATAATACGCCGTACTTTATAGACTCCAGAATCAGAGAGATTACCTGGGGTGACTGGGACGGCCTGTCTCCTGCTGAAATCAGTAAATTAGGCTTTGAAGACCGTTTTAAACTCTTTTATACGGATCCATTTTCTTTCCAAGGTGCACCCGGGGGAGAAACCATCCAGCAGGTGTGCAAAAGAGGAAAAGAGTTTTACGAGGATTTGATTCAAAAAAAAGAATTCCAGGATAAAACCATTCTGATTGCCACACATGGCTGTGCCGTGCGCGGCATACTGAATCATCTGTATGATGACCCATCTGATTTCTGGCAGGGTGGCGTGCCGGCTAACTGTGCCATGACCATTATTAAAGTGGAAGATGGCCGGAGCTACTTCCTAAAGAAGGACCAAATTTTCTATGATGCGTCCCTAGTGCCGGATTATTATTGCTATAAATAAAGAAATAGAAATTTCAACAAAACGCAATATCTTGAAATTTCTAGCCTGATTTACGGCGAGAAATTTCAACTTGAGTTGTTTTCTTGAAGTTTCCGTGCTAAAATTCCTACTGTAATTTCATTTTTCATAAGGAAAGACAGGAGGAAGAAACCATGAATACTCGTGCAGGTATCTTTGTTAGCAATTTGTCTGGCAAGATGGCGTATCAGTCGTTTCGTCCTGCTCCGCTTCCACCAGATCCATCAATAGAACTGACGGAAGAACTGGTCTCTAAGCTGGTTGATGCCAACAAGAAACTGGCCACCTTGGATAGTCTGTCTTCCAATATTCCAAACATGAATCTGTTTGTCTCCATGTATGTTCGTAAAGAGGCCTTGCTGTCTTCCCAGATTGAGGGCACCCAGTGTACCCTGGATGACATTCTGAATCCTTTCTTGGAAGAAAACCAGAATTTGAATGTTTCTGATGTTGTCAATTATGTTAAGGCAACTGAATTTGCACTGAATCGCCTGAAAATATTGCCGCTGTGCAACCGGCTTATGAAGGAGACACACGCAGTCCTAATGGAGGGTGTACGCGGACAGGAAAAAAGCCCCGGTGAATTCCGCACGTCCCAGAACTGGATTGGCGGCCAAGGAAGCACCTTGCAAAATGCGCGGTACATTCCGCCCAACCCGGAAGATATGCAGGATGCTATGTCTGACCTGGAAACGTATATCAATGGGGAAGACTCCCTTGATCCGCTCATTCAGGCGGCGTTAATTCACTACCAGTTTGAAACAACCCATCCCTTTCTTGATGGCAACGGGCGAGTTGGCCGCTTGCTGATTACACTGTTCCTGATGGAAAAAGGCGTGTTATCCTGTCCGGCATTATATATTTCCTATTTCCTGAAGCTGAACCGAATAGAGTACTATGACAGAATGACACAGGTTCGCAAAACAGGAAATTATGAACAGTGGGTCATCTTCTTTTTGCAAGCACTTGCTGATTCTGCAGAGGATGCCATTCAGACCATTTATCAGTTGAAGACACTGCATGAAAAAAGCGTTGCACAGTTTGAGGATGTTTCCACAAGACAAAGGCCGAATGTTTTGAAGGTGTTTGACTATGTAGAAGCCAATCCGATTATTGACATTCAGAAAACGGCCACGGCACTGGATTTGTCTTACAACACGGTTTCTAAGGTGGTTCTGCTTTTGACAGGAAAAGGCATTCTGCAGCAGACCGACAGGGCCGGGAAAGCAAAAGTTTATTCTTACACGGAATATTTGGATATTCTACGGAAAGACACATAAAAAGAAACCACTCTGCTTGGCGTAGAGTGGTTTCTTTTTACTTATTGTGGTGCCCGCGATTGCGGTAGTCGGCGGAACTGTGGTAGGTGCTGGAGAAGGACGTGCGGGCGGAGCTTCCGGTCCGGCCGGACTTGTTCTTCTTGCGCTTCTGGCGCGGCTGTTTGGTGTGGTAGCGCTGGTCGGAAACCGGCCGGATTGGCTGCGCGCCTTTCAAGTCCGGCTTGGCACGCACCATCTGGATGCTTTGCGTGCGGAGCCGTTTTTTATACAGGGCGTTGACAATCAGGTAGCCCAGCAGCGCCACGGCGGCAATGCCCAACAGCACCTTGGTGACAGTGAAGCCGAACAGGGTTTTGAAGAAGTAACCGATGGAGCCAAAGAAGCTGCGCCGGACGTCCGTTGCGGCAACCAGGTCAATGGTGCAGAGGACGTCCCCTGCATACAGCACGTTGGCCTTCCCGACCTTGTCTCCGGCTTTTAGCGGAGCGTGGAGGTTGGAGTCTATGGAGCCTTCCACCACTTCTATGGAGACTCCAGAGGAGTCAACGTCGGAAGGCAGCAGTGCGGTAATTTCGGAAGCAGGTACCAGCTGTACAGAGTCTACTTTGCGGGCCATGGAGACCTTTGCCACCGTAACAATGGTGTTGGGGTCAGCTACTACCTTCAGCTTGATGTGGCTGAAGACCCACTTGTAGGCCTTGACGGTTTCATTGAAGGCAATGTTAATTTCATGCGAGGTAGAGGAATACAAATCCTTACCACCAATAATAACCGTCAGATA
Source organism: Bacteroidaceae bacterium (assembly GCA_963600825.1). GTDB lineage: Bacteria > Bacillota > Clostridia > Oscillospirales > Acutalibacteraceae > RUG420. The sequence goes on from CAVCCW010000001.1 coordinate 95,288, forward strand.
CGTGTATCCGTTCTGGGTGGCATAGGACAGCAGGCACTGGCCCGCATTTTCTGTAGTTCCTGTTTTAATTCCCTTACATGGTTCATAGTAGTAACCGCTGTAGCGGCTTAACAAATAGTTTGTATTAGAGTATGTAACAGAGCTGCGTTTGTTGGTTTTTTCCAGCGTGTAACTGGATTGGGAAACCATGCTTTTGAAGGTGTCATATTCCAGTGCCTTGGTTGCAATAATGGCCAGGTCTTCGGCAGTGGAATAATGGTTGTCATCATCCAGCCCATGTGGGTTGGTATAATGCGTGTTTTTGCAGCCGAGCTCTTTGACCCGGGCATTCATCATTTCCACAAACTTGCTGATGCTGCCGCCACCGACATAGTCGGCCAAAACGGCGGCGGCGTCATTGCCGCTGTGAACCATCATTAAATTTAAAAGCTGGTTGACGGTTAACACTTCCCCGACCTGCAAATTGGCGAGGGAGCTGTTGGTTCCTGCCAAAGTGTCCAGCACTTCCTGACGAACCGTAACTTCCGTATCCAAATCCGACACGTTTTCCAAAACCAGAAGACAGGTGGTAATCTTTGTTAAAGAAGCCATGGCTGTCTTCTTGGAAGAGTTCTTATTAAAGATGACGGTGCCTTGATCCAGGTTGACCATGTAGACAACATCACTCTGAAAATCAAGTTCGTCATTATAGGCGGCGGAGCTCTGAATAGGCAGGATTCCCACCATCAGAAATGCCACTAAAAAAATGGAAAGTAGAGCAGAGAGGAAATGCTTTTTTGCGCTTTTCTCCATAGACATCACCCTTGAAATACTGTAAAATGATGTTTAAATTATAACAGAAAATATCTGAGAGGGAAACATATATGGTATACGTAACCGGTGACTTACACGGTGATATTGCCCGTTTTAAGACTCCGGCCGCCAAGAAACTACAAAAAGGAGATACGCTTCTGGTTTGTGGGGACTTCGGCTTCATCTGGGACGGCTCCAAAGAAGAGGAAAAGCAACTCGCCAAGCTTGGAGATAAAAAATTCAACATCTGTTTTGTAGATGGCACACATGAAAACTTTGACCTGCTGAACGCCTATGAAGTCAGCGAATGGAACGGCGGGAAGGTACAGCACATTGGCGGAAATGTGTACCACCTGATGCGCGGACAAATCTTTACCATTGAAGGGTTTCAAATCTTTACCATGGGTGGCGGAGAAAGCCCGGACATGGATATTCGCATTGCCAGTGACAACTGGTCCCCTGCCGAAAGCCCGAACCAACAGGAACTGCTGGAAGGCGCCTCTAACATTGGTGCCAAGGGCAATAAGGTAGACATCATCATTACGCATGAACCGTCTGCCAAGGTCAAGGATTTCCTGACCATGAAGAACACTGTTAAACCCAGAGTTACCCTGCTTAACACCTATTTTGAAGAGCTTGCCGGTGCCGTGGATTACAAAAAGTGGTACTTTGGCAGCCTTCATATGGACAAACATATTTCTGCAACACAAACTGCTGTCTTTCATGACATTCTGGAAGTGGAAACCGGCATTAGTATTCTGCAAATGCCAAGGTAAAGCACTGAATTTCCACATGCAAGCACAGCCCATGAACGGTTATTACGGTGCTTGCCGTAGTAACCGTTTTAACTTATAGAAAGAAGGGGTCCTTAATGAGAGACTATCAAAAGGAATTTGAAAACCGCGTTCAGTTTATCCAGGATTTACTGAAGAAGAGCGGCGCAAAGGGAATTGTTTACGGCAACAGCGGCGGCAAAGATTCTGCCCTGGTCGGCATCCTTTGCAAGGCAGCATGTGACAACACCGTTGGCATTATGATGCCGTGCTCTGTTTCCCGCAACTTTGAAATTGACATGGCGGATGGCCTTGCCGTGGCAGAGCAGTTCCATATTGAACATCGCTGCATTAACCTGTCTGATACCAGAGATGCCCTGACTTCTGCTTTACAGGAAGTTACCGGGGAACTGAAACCCGCATCGCTGAACAATATTGCGCCTCGTCTGCGGATGACTACTCTTTATGCCATTGCTGCCAATGAAGGCCGCCTGGTTGCCGGCACCGGCAACCGCAGTGAAGCCTACGTCGGTTACTTCACCAAGTGGGGAGACGGCGCCCATGACTTCAACCCGATTTCCGACCTGACAGTAACGGAAATCTTTGAATTCCTCCGTTTCCTGAACGCTCCGGAATCCATCATTACCAAGGCGCCGTCTGCCGGACTTGCCGAAGGCCAGACCGACGAAGGCGAAATGGGCCTGACCTATGCCGAACTGGACGCCTATATCAGCGGCGGCACGGTTGCGCCGGAAAAAGCTGCCAAGATTGACAGTATGCATAAGGCCAGCCAGCACAAGCGGGACTCCATTGTACAGTACTGCCCGCTGTCTGAATAAGCGTGCGCATTGCATAAGCGGAATACTGCTGTAGACGCTTAAACAGCTGAATCGCAAAGCAAAAGAAAAACAGAAAGCATCTGAGGAATCTTCCCCGGATGCTTTTTTTCTTGTCCTAAACTGGGCGGGAAGATGACGGATTTTTTGAAGATTGATTGAAAACAGTCAAAAACGGTCAAAACATAGGCGAAAAGTTGGAGAGAAGCCGTACTTTTTTGTGGGGATAGCGGTCAGAATGAACGAACTTGAATGGATGTGATTGTTTCTGATTGATTGCGTGCGTAATTTTGTTATAATCAAGATAGAAAAACAACACGGACCCCAATAGGAAAAGAAAGGAGCGCAGCCATGTCAATGCTGACACAGCAGCGGCACGATCGGATTTTAAAGCTGCTGGAAGAAAAGGGAAGCGTAACGGTCAGCGAACTGACGGAATTGCTGGATTCCTCGGAAAGTACGGTTCGAAGAGACCTGCTGGCACTGGATAAGCTGGGAAAACTGAATAAGGTGCACGGCGGTGCCACCCTAACGGAAACGCAGTTCATTACCAACGAAGACAAGCTGGAAGAAAAGCTGGTTATGAATGTGGACAGCAAACAGGCAATTGCCAGATATGCAGCCAAACAGGTTACCGGATCGGACTTTGTCTTTTTGGACGCCGGGTCCAGCACGCTGCTAATGATTCCTTACCTGGAACCGGGTTCAGCCACCTTCGTTACCAACGGTATTCAGCATGCTAAAGAACTGGTAAAACGCGGATTTAAAACCTATATGCTGGCTGGCGAGTTAAAAGAAACCACCGAAGCAGTGGCCGGACTTGCCGCAGCCCAGAATATTTTGCATTACAACTTTTCCAAGGCGTTTCTTGGAACCAACGGTGTGCATCTGAAGCGGGGTTTCACCACACCGGATGCCGACGAAGCTTTTGTTAAGACGGCGGCCATTGACCGCAGTTTTATTTCTTATGTTTTGGCGGACCATTCCAAGTTTGACCGGGTATCTACCATGACCTTTGGGCAACTGGTTAACTCGGTTATCATTACAGACAAAGAGCCAGACAGCAAGTACGGTGAAACCACCGTGGTAAAGGTAATCCCGACAGAAACAGAAGAGGAGTGATTCCTATGATTTATACCGTAACGTTGAACCCGGCCCTGGATTATATTGTGCGATTAAGCGAACTTCAGAGCAAAGACATTAACCGCGCAGATTCAGCAGAAGTTATTTATGGCGGCAAGGGAATCAATGTTTCCCTGGTTCTGAAAGAACTGGGACTGCCGAATAAAGCCTTGGGCTTTGTGGCGGGCTTTACGGGCCGCGGCCTGCAGGATATGCTGCAGGCAGATGGCGTAAAGACCGATTTTGTAGAGCTTCCGTCCGGGCTGACCCGCATTAATGTCAAACTGTTTGCACAGAAGCAGTGGGATGTAAATGCACCGGGCCCGAAGGTGGATGCCGGGGCATTAACAGAGTTCTATGAAAAAATAGATGCTCTGCGCGCCGGAGATACCTTAGTTATGGCGGGCGCGGTGCCGGAGAATCTGCCGGAAGATATTTACGAACTGATTATGCAAAAACTGCAGGGACGCGGCATTCGGATTGTGGTTGACACTAGCGGGGAAGCCCTCCGGAAGGTGTTGCCGTACCAGCCGTTCCTGATTAAGCCAAATCACCATGAACTTTCGGATTTGTTTGGCCAGGAAGTGCTTCCGACCGATGAAACCCTGATTGTAAAGTTAGCCAAGAATTTGCAGGAAATGGGCGCCGCCAGCGTGCTGGTCAGCCGTGGAAAATACGGTGCCATCCTGGTAGATGAAAATGGCGGAATTCATTCCGCCGGCATTGTTCCCGGAAAGCCGGTTAACAATGTAGGCTGCGGAGATTCCATGGTAGCCGGATTTGTAGCCGGTTATGAAATGAAGCAGGACTATGATTATGCCTTGCGTCTGGGCTCTGCAGCGGGCAACGCCTCGGCCTTTGTGGACGGCATTGCCAGTGGAACGGAAATTAGAAATACTCTGGACCAGTATTTCTCTAAATAAGTAAAGAGTTTTAAGAAAGAAAAAGAGGTGTCTTTATGAAAATCAAAGACCTATTAACGGTGGACGCAATTGCACTTGGCGTTACCGCAGCGGACCGAGATGCAGCCATTGACAAGCTGATCTCCCTTCACGAAGCAGTTGGCAACCTGTCGGATGCAGCTGCTTTTAAAGAAGCTATCCTGAAGCGGGAATCCGAAAGTACAACGGCCTTGGGCGAAGGCCTGGCCGTGCCGCACGCAAAGACCAATGCGGTAAAAAAGGCAGGACTTGCTGCCATTACCGTACCGGATGGCGTAGATTACAACGCACCGGACGGACAGCCCAGTAACCTGTTCTTCATGATTGCAGCCCCTGCAGAAGGCGGAGATGTTCATCTGGAAATTCTGTCCAGACTGATGGTAATGCTGATGGATGCCGATTTTGCCGGTCGTCTGCGTGCTGCTGCATCGCCGGAAGAATTTATGGAAATCATCAACGCACAGGAAGCACTGAAATATCCGGAAGAAGCAGCAGAAGAAAAGCCAGCTGCAGAAGCAAAGAATGACGGCTACCGCATTTTGGCAGTAACTGCCTGCCCAACCGGAATTGCTCACACCTATATGGCTGCAGAAGCATTGGAAAAGGCCGGTGAAGAAATGGGCCTTCCTCTGAAAGCGGAAACCAATGGCTCCGGCGGTGCCAAAAATGTACTGACCAAGGCAGAAATTGCCGCTTGCGATGCTATTATTATTGCTGCTGACAAGAACGTAGAAATGGCCCGCTTTGATGGAAAGCCGGTTCTGCGCGTGAAGGTAGCAGACGGCATCAACAAGCCGAAAGAATTAATTCAGAAAGTAGTAGATGGCAAGGCTCCGATTTATCATGCAGAAGCCGGCGCCGTTACTGATGACAATGACGACGTAGAAAAGGAATCCATTGGCCGCAAGATTTACAAAGATCTGATGAACGGTGTATCCCATATGCTTCCGTTCGTAGTTGGCGGCGGTATTCTGACCGCAATTGCTTTCCTGATTGATACCATTTACTGCATGAAGACCGGCACTGCCTATGGCTCCAACTTCGGTTCCATGCTGGCAGGCTCCGCCTGGATTAAATCCATGGGTGGCGCAGCCATGGGCTTTATGCTCCCAATCTTAGCCGGATTCATTGCCCACTCCATTGCTGACCGTCCTGGCCTCTTAGTCGGCTTTGCCGGCGGCTATCTTGCCAAGATCGGCGCCACCTGGGCCGACCCGGCCGGAGACTCCGGTATTTCCGCCGGCTTCATTGGTGCCCTCATTGCCGGTTTCGCAGCAGGCTACCTGGTAAAAGGACTGCAATATCTCTGCAGAAACTTCCCGAAGAGCCTGGACGGCATTAAGCCAATGTTGATTTATCCGGTTTGCGGACTTGCCGCAATCTCCGTTGTTATGTGTACCCTTGACCCGGCGTTCATCTGGCTGAATGGCGTTATTGCCCAGTTCCTGACCTGGCTCGGCGGTACCAATTACTTAGTTCTCCTTGGCCTGCTGCTTGGCGGCATGATGGCCATTGACATGGGCGGCCCAATCAACAAGGCTGCTTACCTGTTCGGCACCGGCCTCCTGACGGAAGCAGCCGCCTCCACAGACGCTGCCTTCCAGACTATGTGCTATGAAAGCATGGCAGCCGTTATGATCGGCGGCATGGTTCCTCCAATTGCTCTGGCCGTTGCCTGCCAGCTGTTCCCGAAGAAGTTCTCCGCAGCAGAACGTCAGTCCGCACCGACCAACTACGTTATGGGTCTGTCCTTCATTACCGAAGGCGCCATCCCGTTTGCAGCTGCTGACCCGGTACACGTTATCCCGTCTTTGGTTATCGGTTCCGCTGTCTCCGGTGCTCTGTCCATGCTGTTCGGCTGCACCCTGATGGCTCCTCACGGCGGCATCTTCGTATTCGCTACCGTAGGCAAATGGTACTTCTACCTGCTGGCTCTTGCCATTGGTGTAGCTGCTTCCGTAGTAGCTCTCCGCTTCTTAAAGAAGGACCTTGAGCCGTCTGACGCAAAGTAAATTAAAAGAATAATAAGTTAGGTAAAAAATAAAGCAAAGGGTCTTTCTGGGACGGCTCACCAAGTGCATCGCATAGGAAACCGCACTTGGTGAAATGCCCGGAAAGACCCGGAAGATTGCTGAGCGGAAACGTAGGTTGCCGACTCGCATAGGAAAGGAAGAAGAATCATGGTTTCCCAGAACGTAACCGTTACCAATAAAGAGGGCTTTCACATGCGCCCGGCCAACTATTTCATTAAGGAAATGACCCCGTTTTCTTCGGAGGTTACCCTGGTGTTCAACGGTCAGAAGATCAATGGCAAAAGCATTATGAACATTATGGCAGCCTGCATGAAGTGCGGATCTGAAATTGAAATTTGCTGTGAAGGTCCGGACGAAGAAGCTGCGCTGAAGAAGGCAGTAGAACTGGTTGAGTCCGGTCTTGGCGATGCAGAATAAGCATAATAAAAGAGGTGCTTTTATGCTGAAGGGAATCGGCGTATCGGAAGGATACGGTATTGGCAAAGCCATTATTATTGAAGATATCAGCTTAGATTACAGCGCTGTGAAATACACAGATGCGGCGTCGGAAAAGAGTCGCCTGGAGGAGGCCATTGCAAAATGCATCGGTAAGACCCAGGAGATTGCGGCGCAGCTGAAAGTTTCTGCCGGCGAAAAAGAGGCAGAAATTATGTCCGGGCATGTAGAAATGCTACAGGATCCGTTTATGAAACAGCAAATGGAAGAACGCATTGACGGCGGCGAAGTGGCCGAATCGGCCGTGGACGGCGTCTGCCAGTTCTTTATTGACATGTTCGCCGGCACCGGGGACGAGCTCATGGAGCAGCGTGCATCGGATGTCAAAGACATCCGGGATGACCTGCTGAGCCTCCTGCTTGGAGTTACCATGGTGGATATTTCCGCTGTGCCGAAGGGCAGTGTCTTAATTGCAAAGGATTTTACTCCGTCCATGACGGGGAGAATCAACTGTGACAATGTGGTCGGTATGATTGCGGAAGTAGGCGGTGTTACCTCGCACAGTGCCATTCTGGCAAGGGCCATGGGCCTACCGGCTGTATTGTCTGTAGAAGGAGCTACCCAAAAGCTGGAAGACGGCCGGCTTCTGGTGGTGGACGGCTCCAATGGTCACGTTCTGCCGGATCCGACGGCGGAAGAAATTGCCGAATATACTGTTTTGCAAAAGCAGTATGAAGCGGAGAAGGAAGACCTGCAGCGCTTTGCCAGCATGTCAACGGTAACCGCAAACGGCGTTCCAAAAGCGGTATACGGTAATATCGGCAAGCCGGAGGATGTGCAGAATGTGGTGCAGCATGGCGGCGAAGGCATTGGCTTGTTCCGGACAGAATTCCTGTTTATGGACAGAAACCAGGAGCCAACAGAGGAAGAACAGTTTGAAGCTTACTCTACGGTTGCCAAAGCCATGCACGGCAAAGAAGTTATTATCCGGACGCTGGATGTTGGCGGAGACAAGGACATTCCTTATCTGGCTATTGAAAAGGAAGACAATCCCTTCCTGGGCTTCCGCGCCATCCGCTACTGCCTGCAGAATCCGGAACTGTTTAAACGGCAACTTCGCGCTATTCTTCGCGCGTCTGCTTTTGGCAATGTAAAAATTATGTTGCCAATGGTAACCTGCGCAGATGAAATTCACGCTGCCAAGGCTTTGGTAGCCCAGTGCGCGGAAGAACTGGCGGCAGAAGGACATGCCGTAGCCGATGTGCCGGTGGGTATTATGATTGAAACCCCGGCGGCGGCTTTGACCGCAGAAGAATTGGCCAAGGAGGCTGACTTCTTCTCCATTGGTACCAATGACCTGACCGGTTATGTCATGGCTGTGGACCGCGGCAACTCCAAAGTGTCCGGCCTGTATGATGTTATGCAACCAGCCGTCCTGAAGGCCATTGAACTTGCCATTAAAGGTGCCAAAGAAAATGGCATTCCTGTCGGCATGTGTGGCGAGGCAGCGGCAGACCCGCGTCTGACAGCCCGTCTCTTAGAATGGGGCCTGGACGAATTTTCCGTCAGCCCATCTTCCATTCTGCGGACACGTAAGGCCATTTTGGAAAATAACGCATAAACAAATTTGTGCAAAAAAGAAAAGGCAACCATCTGGGGGATGGTTGCCTTTTTTATGCGGTGTTTTGAGCGAATTGCTTTTAGTGCTGGTTGCGGAAATCAAACGGCTCTTTGGTGTTTTTACTTTTTGGCTTGCCTGAGGTGCGGATTGCTTTGCCAGAGGTGTGGTGTCCTTCTGCAGAGGCCGAATGATAGTGGTGGCGCCCGGTGCCGGAAGTAGCACTATGGGCGCGTGCAACTGTGTCGGCGGCCTTTTCCATTTCCCGCTTATCAAGATAGGTTTGACCACGTTTCATCAGCAAAGTTAATGCCCGAATGACGGTTACTTCCGCAAGAGCGAAGACAATGCAAAGGGACGCACTTTCTATGGACAAAGCTTCTATAGAGAACAACGAGTAGAAGCAGGTCAGACAAATGATAAAGCCGGCAAGGCAAAGGCCGATAATAGCGGTACGGTACTTGTTCAACGGAGTAGCCAGCTGGAACAGGATAATGAATCCGACAACGGCTAATAAATAGGTGCTGGCAGTGCCAATATCCGTTTCCGGCAGGTTGAACATTCTGGCAAACAGCACCATTGCTGCAATGGATAAGAACGAGGTAATGGCCGCCGGCAGGGCCCGCAGGAGGGTCTGCGTCAGGAACCGTCCACGCTGTTTTCCTTCATTCGCTTCCAATGCCAGGAAGAACGACGGGACACCGATGTTGAAGGCGGAAATCAGGGAAATCTGAGACGGCTGCAACGGATAACTGAACGAGTTGATGATGGAGAATACGGCCAGGAACAAAGAGAACATGTTCTTGTATAAGAACAGAATGGCGGAGCGGGTAATGTTATTAATATCCCGTCGTCCTTCTGAAACAATGTTCTTTAAATGGGAAAAGTCAGAGTCCAGGAGAACCACCTGCGCGGCCTGCCTGGCGGCATCGCTGCCGGTGCCCATGGCAATGGAACAGTCGGCCTTCTTCATGGCCAGAATGTCATTGACGCCGTCTCCGGTCATGGCTACCTTCAGCTTCTGCTTTTGCAGGGCTTCCACCAGCTGACGCTTCTGTTCCGGCTTTACCCGTCCGAAGACGGTGTAATTCATGGCCGCTTCTTCTATGCTGGCCGGCGTGGTTAGCGTTCCGGCGTCTATATATTTGTCCGCGTTGGCAATGCCCGCCTGCTGTGCAACGCGGGAAACGGTTAGCGGATTGTCTCCGGAAATAACTTTAATGGCCACGTCCTGTTCTGCAAAGTGGGTAAAGATTTCTTTCGCGTTTTGGCGAATTTCATTTTCCAGACTGATAAAGGCTAAAGGATAGCCGATGCCGTCTCTTACAAAGGCAAACGCCAGTACGCGCTGGCCCATGTTGGCCCGCAGTTCAATGGCGTCCCGATTTCGCTCCAGCAGTTCCGGAGCCAGTGCCATTTCCGGTGCACCAAGGCGATATTCTGCATCGGCAGTCCGAATAGAAGAATACTTGGTTTTGGAAGAAAATTCCTGTACGGAAACTGCATTCAGCAGGGAAGTGCCGGTAAAGTAATTTAGCAATGCCTCCATGGTCAGGTTGCTGTCCGCTATGGTATGAACATACTGATCCAGCAGCGTCTGGACCTGCGCAAACTGGGTGTCTGCCAATCCGTCTGCGGGGAACACCTCTGTAACGGTCATTTTATCATTGGTAATGGTACCGGTTTTATCTACACAAAGGACGTCTACTCTTGCCAGTGTTTCTATACTACGCATGTCATGCAACAAGACCTGCTTCTGTGCAAGACGAAGGGCACTTAAGGCCAGTGCTACGGTAGTCAGAAGATACATACCTTCCGGAATCATACCAATGACGGCACCAACCATGGAAATGATGGATTGCGAAAAGCCATTGCCGCTGACCATGGACTGAATGAATAACGCCAGACCAATCGGAATAATTAAAATACCGGCAATTTTGATGATGGTTTCAATGTCCCGAATCATTTCGGATTTTTTATCCGTTACTTCCTTGGCTTTGCTCATCAGCTTGGCGGCATAGGAATCCGCACCGACATTCGTCAACAGCATATAACAACTGCCGGATACCACGAAGCTGCCGGACTTTAATTCGGAACCGCTTTGCTTCACAATTTCGTCTGCTTCGCCGGTCAGTAAAGATTCGTTGACTTCGGCATAACCCTCTTCTACGTACCCGTCAGCGGGAATCTGCTGACCGGCTTTGACAAGGACTAAATCGCCTAGGACAAGCGAGTCAGAGCGAACCGTTTCTTCCACGCCATTACGGACAACAGTGTAGGTGGATTGATCCAGCAGGGACAGTTTGTCCAGCGTCTTTTTGGCGCGTAGCTGTTGGAAAATGCCGATGACCGTATTGCCGATGACCACCGGCAGGAACATTAAATTCTTCCAGGATCCGGCCGCAATAACCAGGATGGCCAGGACGAAAAAGATAATATTAAAGTAGGTAACTACGTTTTCTAAAATAATTTGTTTTACGGTTTTATCCGACTGGTCGGGAATGACGTTGACATTGCCGGCCGCGGTCTGTTGTCTTACCTCTTCGGTGGTAAGTCCGGTATTGACCATAGTAGCTCCTTTCCGCTTGCAGATAGATAAGCAGGCTCCATAAATCAGGCCTATTATAACAGCCTTCCTTCAATTTAACTTATGACATTTTCGGAAATCTGTCATTTCAAAAAGTCGGAGACGGAAAAGGATTCAAAGTCGGGAATAAAGGATTCGGAGGCGGACTCCATTTCCTGGGTGTAGGCCTGGGTAATGCCAAGATCTATGGCGTAGTCAACCAGTTCGTCATATTCTTCCTGTGTTACGCGGCGAGCCAGCTCCGGATAAGAAGCGGCCACGTGCGGCAGTGGCGTATACTGGCACATAAGGGACAAAAAGATATGGTCCCGATAGGTTTTCCAAAGATAGCGAACCACGCGTTTGCTGTCCCGCACCTGACCGGGTAACAGTAGATGGCGTACTAAGACGCCGGATTGCAGCATGCCGTCCGCTTGAAAAACGGGGTCCCCTACCTGCCGGTACATTTCGGCGATAGCGGCAGATGCAGTTGGAAAGTAATCCGGTGCAGAGGAGTACTGCTCCGCCAAAGACGGTGCGTAATATTTCAAATCCGGCAGATAAATGTCTACCAGCCCATCCATGCGGGCCAGCGTGTCAACGGTTTCATACGAAGAGGTGTTGTAGACAATCGGCAGCGTCAGGCCCGCTGTCTTTGCCTGCTCCAGTGCTTCGGCAATGGACGGCACAAAGTGGGTTGGTGTAACCAGGTTGATGTTGTGGGCGCCCATTGCCTGAAGCTTCAGGAAAATGTCCCGCAGTTCTGCAACGGTGACCGGTACGCCGCGGTCTCCTGCTGCAATTCGGTAATTTTGACAGTACACACAATGCAGGGGACAGCCGGAAAAGAACACCGTGCCGGAGCCACGAGTTCCGGACAAACAGGGCTCTTCCCACTGGTGCAAAGACGCGCGGGCAATCCGCATGGTGCTGTCCATACAACAGATTCCGGCTTCTCCTTCTCTGCGATTTACGCCACATGCTCTTGGGCAAAGTTCACATCCCATTCCCAGTACCCCTTTCTATTTCTGCCCACCATTATATGCTATAATAAGGGCACTTTGAAAGGAGAAATCCCACTATGAAAGTATCGGTTGCCGGCGCGGTACGCGCCTTTAATCTGACCCGGGAAAAAGAAGCTGCACTTCGCAAAATTTGCAATCGCCAGGGCATAAAGTTTAAGGTGGTTCCGCCGGAAGAGTTTCACTTGCCTCTGAACGTGTTGTTTGGTTTTGTGCCGAAAGGGGCTACATCGCCAAAGGAAGAGGGGCGGGAAACAAAAGAAAAAGAAGCACCTCTTTTTCAGGAAGAGATGCTTCTTATGTATCAATTAAATGGGTCTGCTATGGACAAGTTCCTACGGGCCTTACGGCAGGAGGGTGTAACCATCCCGCTGAAAGCGGTACTGACTCCAACCAATTCTACCTGGTTTCCGCAGGATCTTTTGCAGGAATTACAAAAAGAACATGAGGCCATGTCCGGCTTATGCTAATGCATTTTTAATGGAGGCAAAGGCTTCGTCGGCCTTTGGTTCCTGAATATACTCTACTTTGCCCTGATCTACTAAAGCGGCAACGGCCGGATCCATTGGCAGGGTTGCCAGAACCGGTACGCCCAGTTCTTTGGCAATCAGTTCAGCCTTACTTTCACCAAACACGTTGATTTTTTTGCCGCAATCCGGGCAGGACAGATAACTCATGTTTTCAATGACACCAAGGATTGGTACGTTCATCATCTGGGCCATGGTGGAAGCCTTTTTGACAATCATCTGTACCAGGTCCTGCGGCGTGGTAACTAAAACAATGCCTTTGACCGGCATGGACTGATACACAGTCAGGGGAACGTCTCCGGTACCCGGAGGCATGTCTACAAACATATAGTCTACCTGACCCCAGTCAACATCTTTCCAGAACTGCTCCAGGACGCCGGCAACAACCGGCCCACGCCATACAACAGGCTGTTCTTCGTTTTCCAGAAGCAGGTTCATGGAAACCACTTTGATGCCCAGGTCGGAAATGCGGGGCTCAATGCCAATACCATCCACGGCTTCCAGGCGGCCATGCATACCGAACGCCTTTGGAATGGACGGGCCGGTGACGTCGGCGTCCATAATAGCAGTTTCGTTACCGGCTTTGGCGCTGGCGCAGGCAAGCAGCGTAGTTACTAAGGATTTTCCTACGCCTCCTTTTCCGCTGGCCACAGCAATGACATTTTCTACACTACTGAACTGATTGGATTCCCACAGGAATTCCTTTTTTTCTTCTGCACTTAATTCTGGCATATTGCTTTGCTCCTTCAGGATTACTCTTTTTTTGCACGGAGGGCGCGGAAAAAGGAGGTCAGCTGTGTGGCACACTCTTCTTCCAGTAACCCACCGGTTACATTCGGCTTATGATTATACGGCAGCGAAAACAAATTAATAATGCTGCCGGTGGAACCCGCCTTGGGGTCTTTGGCGCCAAAATACACGTTTTGAATGCGGGCATTAATAATGGCCCCGGCGCACATGGGGCACGGTTCCAAGGTAACATACAGGTCACAGTCAAACAGGCGCCAGCCCCCTAGGCGGGTACAAGCATCCTGGATGGCCAGCAACTCGGCATGCGCCAGCGCACTTTTGTCCCCTTCGCGGCGGTTGTGCCCGCGGCCGACAATTTCATTGCCGCGCACCACAACGGCCCCAATGGGCACCTCTCCGGCGTCAGCAGCCTTTGCTGCTTCCGCCAACGCTTCTTTCATAAACGCTTCGTTCATGCGGCACCTCCCGTATGAACACTTTGGTATAAACAAACAATCAGATACACAACGGATGCCAGCATAGGCAAGGAAATCAGGCTGTACAGCCAGGCTTGCCCATGGTATTTCCGTTGTGCTTTTTTATCTGCTTCCATCGGTGGCGCATAAAGCACCTTCCGCCTTGCGCCACGGTACAGATAAGATGTGCGCACGCTGGCAATCAGGCCCAGTGCCAAACCGAAGACGTTAACCATAATGATAATGGAATACGCTGTTGATTGACTACAGTTATCAGAAATCAACGTCAAAACCAAAGCATAGGTGTTATTAAATAAATGGATGGCAATGCCAGTCCAGATACTGTCTGTGCAAACTACCAACAGACCCATTACAAAGCCCAGGATTAAGGCAAACGGCATCTGTGTCATATTCCCGTGCATACACGCAAACAAAAGGGCAGACATGCCAACGGCAAATAAATCTCCGTACTTCCGGAAGCTGTGTAAGATAACACCACGGAAAGCAAACTCTTCTGTAAAAGCAGGTACAATAACCGAAGCCAGCGTCATGAAAATATATTCACTCAGCTTGGTTGGCATGGGCAATTCCGGGTCATCAAAGGTAACGCCGTATTCTTGTAATAAGCCGGTTAAAATGGAGGTTGCCACGTTGGCCAGAATTAAGGCCAGGAATCCGAAGGCAATGGACAAATAAAACAGCGTCTGGTCTTCCGCGTGCTCCCAGTTAAACAATTGCTTCCGATTTTGAATTTTTTTAACAACCTGTCCGCCAATGGCAAACGGGACAACTAAAGAAATAACGGAATACAGCATCTGTACCACATAGTAAACATTGTAGGTCAGCTGCAAATATCCGTTTTGCAATGCCCAGGTAAAGGCCGCTCCAACTCCCTTGCCAAGAAGGAAGAATAACAGCGTACTGGCACCCAGCACCCCACTGACCATCAGAATTTCCCGCTTGGTTTTCTTGTCCATAGGGTAGGTAGCCACCTCTTTTCGTTCTCAGAATACCTTTGCATTATAACAAATCCGCCGCCAAGGTACAATTCAGCCACCTGTTTTCACACGGTAAATGACTTTGTTCCCGCGTGGCTGCGCTTCCAGCAAAGCCAGATCTGTAAATTTCAGGACAAAACTTCGAATGGTGGCGTAAGCTGCATCGCCAAAGTCCCGTTCCAGTTGTTTGGTGGTAAACGGTTCTTTTGCATAGTTGGACAGGACAAACTGCCAGAGTTTTTCCTCTTTTTGCGTAATTTTTCCGGTGGCCAAAATGCTTCTGTACTGCGTCAGGGTATCTACTTCAACGGGAGCGGTCTTCAATTCGTCATACACGTTTTGAATCATATAGAGCAAAAACGGAGTTAAATCCAGGCACCCGGCATAGGCCCTGTTGTCCTCTGTTAAAGTGTAGGCGTCATAGTACTTTTTGCGGCTTTTTTCAATAAACCCGGACAGGGGGACAAACAACGTGCTTTCGTATCCTTGCTGGATTAAATACCACATATGAAGCAGGCGAGCCATGCGTCCGTTTCCATCAAAGTACGGGTGCACATAAGACAGATAAAAATGCAGTACGGCCGTTTTTAACAGGTCGTTTAGGTTGTCTTTGGTATTGGCAAACGTAATCAGATCCCGCATGTAATCCGGTAGCTTTTCGTGGGGAATGCCGCTGTGTTCTACCTTGTTACTCATAATATAAACCGGTGCATGGCGATAGTACTGCCCCGGCAATAGGAAATCTTCTTTCGAAAGATAATTCCCAATGGTCATCTGATATAAAGAATACAGATTTTCTTCCGTGATTTTATGCTCTTTCCGACTGATAAATTCAAAGCCCTTTTTCAGGCCGTAAATCCGGTCTTCTTCCTCTGTTTTAGGGGCAAGGCCTTTTAAAATATTGCGCACGCTGTCTCTGCTGAAATCAATTTGTTCTATGGCCGAGGTAGCCATAATTTCTTCTTCCAGCGCTTTGGTGCCATAGGCCGCAGATTGGGCGGTGTACAACAGTTTAACTGCATCCAGGTGAATTCCGGTGCAGATAGGAAGATACACCATCGGTTTCCCCTGTGCATCCTTCAGCGGAAGGACTTCATAATAGGAATCCTGCAGGATGGCAATAAAATCCGCAAAGTCATTCGGATATTTATAATTCATTTTTTTGAAATTGCTAAACTGCTTGTCAGAAATGATTTCTGCAAAGCGCGAAATATCCATGGCTGGCACCTCCTTGCGGTGGTATGTATGCTACTGTAAACTGATACATATTGATACTAATTGATATCAGTATATAAGCTTCTTTTTTTGATGTCAAACATAGAAAAAGAGCGCGTTTTGCAACGCGCTCTTTTGGACTTGTTTACTTAGATGCGGGCAACGCCGGACTTGCGGGCAGCTTCTGCAACTGCTTCTGCAACGGCGTCCTTAACACGTGGGTCAAAGGCTGCCGGAATAATGTAATCCGGGTTCAGCTCTTCATCAGAAATCAGGTTTGCAAGTGCATAAGCGGCAGCAACCTTCATTTCGTCATTGATGTCAGATGCGCGGGTGTCCAGTGTACCGCGGAAAATGCCCGGGAAGGCCAGAACGTTGTTAATCTGGTTCGGGAAGTCAGAACGGCCGGTGGCAATAACAGCTGCACCTGCGGCTTTGGCTTCATCCGGGAAGATTTCCGGTGTTGGGTTTGCACAGGCAAAGATGATAGGATCTTTAGCCATGGACTGTACCATTTCCTTGGTAACAGTGCCTGGTGCGGAAACGCCAATAAATACGTCTGCGCCCTTAATGACTTCTGCCAGGGTACCCTTTTCCATGGCTACGTTGGTAATTTCAGCCATTTCTTCTTTAATTGGGTTTAGGTTGTCACGGCCTTTATAAATGGCACCGTGACGGTCTGTCATAACAACCTTTTTCAGGCCCATGCTCATCAGCAACTTGATGATGGCAATACCGGCTGCGCCGGCACCGGAGGTAACAATTTTTACATCCTCAATGTTCTTGCCAACAATCTTCAGGGCGTTGATAAGACCTGCCAGGGTAATAACGGCGGTGCCGTGCTGGTCATCGTGGAAGATGGGGATGTCACAACGTTCCTTCAGTTTCTTTTCAATTTCAAAGCAGCGCGGTGCGGCAATGTCTTCCAGGTTAACGCCGCCAAAGGATCCGGCCAAAAGAGCCACGGTGTTAACAATGTCATCTACGTCCTTGGAACGTACGCAAAGCGGGATGGCGTCTACGCCGCCGAATTCCTTAAACAGAACGCACTTGCCTTCCATAACCGGCATGCCGGCTTCCGGACCAATGTCACCAAGACCCAAAACCGCAGTGCCGTCTGTTACAACAGCAACGGTATTCCAGCGGCGAGTCAGTTCATAGGATTTGTTAATGTCCTTCTGAATTTCCAGGCATGGCTGGGCAACGCCCGGAGTATAAGCCAAAGACAGGGCATCTTTGCTATCTACGGAAGCTCTTGCTGTTACTTCCAGTTTGCCCTTCCATTCATAATGGAGTCTGAGTGATTCTTTTGCGTAATCCATAAATTAGTCCTCCCACGGGAATTTGTATTGTGTAAGACCAAGGTGATCTCTAACCTGACAAAGTTCCTTCTGAACCGGTTCGGTAATAGGAACGCCCTTGTCTTTTCTGTAAAGCCATACGTCCCATTCTTTTTCGTTGGCAGTGTAAATTCGATCCTGGCCCGGTGCTTTCTTGGAGTTCCGTACGCTGCGGATAATTTCTCCGGCTTTCTTTCTGGCAAGGTCTTCTCCAAGGAAGTGGTTGGTATCAATGGCAATAAAGAAGTGACCCAGGTGATACGGACGAATGTTGCCGTTTTCATCCTTGCCATCCAAAGCCTTTCCGTAAGAGCCGTCCTGCAGGATGGAGGAAAGCAGTTCAATAACCATGGCGTAGCCGTAGCCCTTGTATCCGCCAAGTGCTTCTCCAATTCCGCCAAGGGTGGTCAGTGCGGCAGTGCCCTGACGAATCCGCTTCAGTGCAACACCGGCGTCTCCTTCTACCGGTTGGCCATCCTGGCCAATTACGGTGCCAGGATGAACATCTTCGCCAATGCGTTCATAGTATTCAATTTTGCCGTTCTGGGTAATAGAGGTGGCACAGTCAATAACAAAGTCAAAATCTTCGTCTGTCGGGATGCCAATGGTCAGCGGGTTGGTACCAAACATACCTTCTACACCAAAGGTCGGGGCAACAGAAGGTCTGGCATTGGTGCCGGTGATGCCGATGCAGCCCTGCTTTGCAGCCTGGGAAGCATAATAACCGGCAATACCATAGTGGCAGGAGTTACGAACTGCAACCATGCCCATGCCGTACTTCTTTGCCTTGTCAATGGCCATCTGCATGGACTTGTAGCCGATAACCTGGCCCATGCCGTCATGACCGTCTACAACGGCAGTACATTCGGTTTCTTTAATAATGTCAAAGTTGGTAACCGGGTTCTGAATACCGGCTTCAATGCGGTCAATGTAAATTGGCTTAAAGCGGTTGCAACCGTGAGATTCAATACCTCTGCGGTCAGATTCCAGTAATACATCCGTGCAGATTTCAGCGTCTTCACGAGGTACGCCGTAACCTGCAAATGCATCAGTAATAAACGGGATTAAGGTATCCCACGGACAGAAAACTCTAGGCATAATGAAGTTCTCCTTTACAAAATATTTATCATTTTTATGATACCCCGAAGGGATTTAAAACTCAACCGTCAATGATTTCTCCGGTGTCTACGTGCGGCAAAATAAAATGGTCTCTGGAATATTCCCAAAGAGCTTCGGATCCTTCTCCTGTTAATTCGTTGCGATGCAGTATTTGACTTAAGCGCACGCCGTGCTCCACCCACGAAATACCATTGCTTGCGTCATTTAACATGGCCGGTTGGATATTATCCATGGCGTGCGCGAACTTGGATTCCGGTGTCTGGTGTTCTTCAAACTCCTGAAACAGTCCGGCAATATAATCCCGCTGGTCTTCCGGCAGAAGGCCGAACAGACGGGGCGCCGCTTCGGCTTCCCGTGCGGCCTGTCCCGCCACACCAGCGGCATCATAGGCGTAGGTATCTCCGGCATAGATTTCCACTAAGTCGTGGCAGAGGCACATGGCCATGGTCCGCGCTACATCTATTTCGGAATTGGCATATTCAGACAGGATGAGCGTGCACAGGGCCATGTGCCAGGCGTGCTCCGCGTCATTTTCCATGCGGGAACTGTCGGCCAGCGGCGTCTGACGCTGTACCAGCTTTTCCTTATCAATTTCCAATAAGAAATCAAATTGCTTTTGTAAACGTTCTTCTTGTGTCATACTTTATCCTCCAAAAAAGGGAACAAAACGGTAGGCCGCTTCCCCGGCTGCCGTACAGAAAATGACGCGCGGCAGCACGCCCAAGGCGCTCCAAAAGAGGAAGCGCAGATAGTTGTATCCGGTAGAACCAAAAAACATGGAAACAATGTCTATAGGGATACCGGAAAAGCGGATTGCAAAGATGCCGGCACCGGTGGCATTGGACTTGCCGTTTAATGCAGCCTGTACCTTTGGCATTTTTTCCATTTTCTTTTCTACGCTTTCCCCGCCGACAAAACGGCCAACCAGATAGGAAACACTAAGTTCAATCAGTACCCCAAGGGTATTTATAATAATGGCTTGCCACGTTTGGAACGCCAAACCAATGCTTAAGTAAACCATAGACGCCGGAATGACCATAACTGCGCCTTTTACAGCATAAACTAAAAGGGCAAGTAACACTGCCACCCAAATGGACGGGGCCATTTCTACCAGCCCTCTGACATCCAAATGTTCCAGATCTTCATGAAAAACAAGGATGACCACAACAATGGCCACAACCACCGCACCGCGGAGTAAATCCTTCCAGTGCTCTTTTAACCATTCTCCCATCCTGTCACCTCCAAAAGTTGACCTCATTATAGCATAAAAGCAAGGGCGCGGTTTAGAAAAGCGAGACCTTCCACTTTGCAATTTTATCAGTTTGTTGCAGAAAAAAGCTGCCTCTAAAAATAATGGCAAAAACAACGCAGGCCCCGCTTCCTTTCGGAAGCAGGGCCTGTTCCTAGTGCATCATGATACAAAGTTTAACTGATGGGCCTTTCTGTACGCGCGTTACAGAACCCCGTATTCAGATCTTATTTGTAAGTGCAATACATGAAGTACTTGTAGCCGAGCGGGGATTCATAGTATCCCTGAACGTCAGAGTCCAGCATGTAAATGTCAGTATAGAAATAGATTGGGCAGATACAACCGGTGCTCATGAGAAGGTCTTCTGCATAGTGTGCAGAGGCCATATACTTTGTAATATTATAGCATTTAACCAACGCGGAACCTTTTAACAAAACAGCGAAATTTTATGAATAAACTGTTATATTTTGACGAACCAATAGTGCTTCTGCCTCTCAGAAACACAAGATTTTGCGTCTGCCCGTGTAGGTTTTATGCATTTTACCAAATGATGAACGCTTTTGCTACCGTAATAAACAAAAAAGTATACGGCGTCAGGAAACACTGAGCATCAAATCGGTCCAAAATGCCGCCGTGCCCCGGCAGAATTTTGCCAAAGTCTTTGATGCCGGTGGCTCTTTTTATCAGGCTGAAAGCTAAATCGCCGAATTGGGTAACCACAGTTCCAAGAACCAAATATAAAATGAGATAACCCCAACGCACAGTCAGTAAACAAGTGAATTGTAGAATGAAAATGACGAATGATAAAAAGAGGGGAGGAAGGATGCAGGCGGAAACTGCACCTTCAATGGATTTGTTCGGACTGAGCGTTGGGGCTAGTTTGTGCTTACCATGGGCTCTGCCTACAAAGAAGCCCGTCATTTCCGTTGTAATGCTCGTAGCAAGACAGAGGAGAATGTACCAGTTACCATGTTCCATATGGCAAAGCGCCGGAACGGACTTAAAGAAAAAAGCCGTAACCAGGCTGAGCAGGATGGCCTGCGGATAACCGGAAATGGAGAAGGCGGAAATGCGCGGCATAAAGTAGGCAAAAATGCCGATGGCAAGTACCCAGAAAACGCCTAGAAAAACGGCGTAATGTGGCAAGGTAAGAAATTGGAGGAGAGCGGCTGCCAGTGCGGTTACGGAAAAGATTGCCATGCTTGCCGGCGAATTAATTTTGCCAATGCAGGCATGAAACAGTTCATAGGTGGCAACCACCACCAGAACGGCCATAACCGATTCCATTAAATAAGGAAGATAAGCAAACCAGAGGAGCGGGAGAATAACAAGGGTCATAACGGCCGCCGTTATAATGCGCTGCTTCAGCATGGGGTGTTCTCCTCCTTCTTAGATGTGTCTTTTTCGGGCGAGGCAGGATAATCTGTTAGATTAGAAAGCATCAGCTCCCGCACTTTTGCACTGATAACATGGGTGCTGTTCTCTTTAACAAAGTCAGCAGGAATGGTTTCCAGAATGTCCAGCTGGACTTTGGTTGGATGGAGCGGATAGTTCCCGGCAATCTGTTCCGTCCCTTTTGTGGTTAGAACAACGATAGGAACACCAGCCTTTTTGGCAATCTTGAAAACCCCGTCATGGAAAGGCAACAGCTGATAGTCATCCATGCTGCGGGTTCCTTCCGGATAAACCAGCACGTTGCACTGGTCATCTTTGATTTGCTGCGCTGCTTCGTTCAGCGTCTGCATAGAGGCACGCGGGTTGCTCCGGTCAATGGACAAAAACAAAATGCGCCGCATGATAGGACCATAAAACGGAATATGAAAATTCTTTTCTTTGGAGATACAGGATAACTGCGTTTTCCGAAAGACCCACCAGGTTAGAATCGGATCGTATTTGGAACGATGGTTTCCGACAATCAAAAAACGGCCTTCCTGCGGTAATTTTTCTTTCCCGGTTACCTGCAGGCGAACCCTTGCACCATAGACGGCAAGAAAGATGCCGGAAGCAAATAACGCATGGTGGTACTTGCTGTACTTTGTGTACTCTTTGGTTGTGTCTACCAACAGAGAGTTTACATAAATGAACAAAACATAAAGTGCAAACAGACCTAAAATGACAAGCAAGATGATGCCAAGAATTTTCATGGAAAGCCCTCCTTACAAGGAATTGTAAGGGTGCGAAAAAGAAAAACAAGATACAATTTTTTGCAAATGTCCAGCCACTTTGCAAATTGAAAAAAATGCAAAGAAATTGCGCAGGTGAGCCATTACTCATGCCTGGAAAGCAAAAAACTGACTCGCCAGGGACAGGCGAGTCAGTCATTTCATTGCTAAAATTTTTATTGTGCCGCAGTGGTGCTGGCAGTTGCTGCACAGTTCGTGTGGTTGAAGCTCTTGACTTCGTTGCCGGAGGCGTCCAGGATGGCTTCCCGCTTGCCGTCCAGCACATAAAACTGACCGGTGGAAGCGTTGTAGTACGGGGTGGAGCCTCCACTGACAGATGTTAGGGTATCTCCGTTGTATAAGTACAGCGCATAATATTTTCCGCCGCCTAATACATTTGAACAGGTGCACGGAGCAGACAAGGAAACGGACTTGTTTGGATAGTAGAAGAAGGTGGTTCCATTATATTGTATGGTTTTGGCAGAGCCGGTGACGTCATACACAGTTTGGGACGCCCAGTCTACTTCATTAATCTTGACAAACGTGTTTTGTAATCCGCTGCTGGTGGGATACAGGGTAATTTCCGCATTGCAGTTCTTGCAATTGACGGTTTTCTTTTCCGTGGTGTCTTTGTTTTGTACCACAGTGCCACAACGGGAACAGGTTTCGTGGTCTACAAACAGACTGTTGAAATTCTGTGTCTGATGGCAGAGCGGGCAGATGATACTGATTTTTTTGTACTCTGCAACCAAAATGCAATTGCTGTCTTTGCCGTATTCCTGAATGCAAATAGGGCAGCCGCAAACAGCGCCGTCTTCATAAGGATGTCCATGCGGACATGAGGCATTTGTGGTTTTTTCTTCTGTAGTGGATTCTGTGGTAATACGGGAACGGTCCGTTGAGGGCAGGCTGAATTTGTGACGGGAATACAGGTTGAATACAATGCCGGCAATAATGCCCAAAAGCACAACCAGAATCAGGATGACAACCAGAATCTTCTTGCTTTTGCTGGTCAGGAAAGGCGTGGAAGTTTCTTCCTGATCCTCCTCAGAGCTTTCTTCAAGGGTGTCTTCCCAGCCACCGTCTTGGGACTCTTCTGTACCTGAAGTGATGTCATCATATTCAAAAGGGGACGGTTCCGGATTGCTCTGGGGAGGAAGAGTGTTCTCTTCCGGCGGAATGGGGTCCAGGGAATCCAGCGGAATGGTGTCCTGCGTGGCTTTTTTCTCTTCTGCGCTCATGCTTTTCCTCCTGCGGTCAATTTCAAAAGTACGATCCATTTAATAGTAGTATACTTTTCGCGAAAAGACAAATTTCCTTTGTAGGAAGCGGGACAAAGAAGGAACAAACTCCGCAAAGATGGATGCAATGTTGACAAAAGCGTCAAAATCAGAAGAATAACTTGGTACACTATGCCAAGTGGGCTTTTCTTTTCTTCATGTTAAAATGAAGCCGCAAAGGTGTTCCCAGCTGCTAGTGCAAGGCGGCTGTGCAATACAACTGTAAGGAAAGAAACAGACGTTGAAAGAAAGGAGACTCGCTTATGTCATTACCAGAAACCATGAAAGCACTTGTTTATCACGGCCCGGAACAGATTTCTCTTGATGACGTGCCGGTTCCGCAGATTGTGGAAGACGACGACGCTATTGTGCGCGTTACCACATCTACTATTTGTGGAACGGACATCCATATCTGGCACGGCGGCATGCCGGAAGTTGAGGCCCCCAGAATCATCGGTCATGAGTTTTGCGGCGAAATAGTGGCCGTCGGTCCCGCTGTCAGAACTGTCAAGGTTGGTGATCAATGCGCCGTTTCCTGTGTTACCCAGTGCGGAGAATGTTTCTACTGTAAACGCGGAACCTACTCCCACTGTGACACCGGCAGTTGGATCTTCGGCTATCAGATTGATGGGTGTCAGGCAGAATATGTTCGTGTCCCACATGCGAATTTGGGCTGTCACGTGATTCCGGATGGGCTGACAGATGAAGATGTACTTTTTGTAGGAGATATTCTTTCTACCGGCTATATGGGCGCCGAAAACGGCCACATTCAGCCGGGAGACACAGTCCTTGTGTCGGGTTGTGGCCCGGTCGGCATGTGTGCCATGGCCACGGCAAAGCTGTGGGGCCCCAAGAAAATTATTGCCTTTGATATTAACCAGGCACGGCTGGACTTTGCCGTGGAACAGGGCTATGCCGACATTGGCCTGAACCCGCTGAACTGTGACGCACTGGCGGAAGTGTTAGCCATGACGGATGGCCGCGGTGCAGACGTCTGCATTGAAGCAGTCGGCACCACGCCAACCTTCAACATGGCAATCCATGCCGTACGTCCCGGCGGGCATGTGTCCGTTATCGGCGTATTTGAAGGACCGCTGGAACTGGCCATGAACAAGCTGTGGATTAAGAATATTACCATCAGTATGGGGCTGGTCAATGCCAATCGGATTCCGGAACTGATTGGACTGATTAAAGAAGGCCGTATTAATATGAAGCCGCTGCAAACGCATCGCGCTCCACTGAATGATATTCTGAAGGGCTATGACATCTTCGGAAACAAAAAGGACAACTGTATTAAATGGGTGGTAACGCCTTATGTCAGATAAGTAATTCATAAAATTGCTCAGGTGGGACAATTCTATCAAAAAGTTTTGTACCATCTGAGCTTTTTTTGTTGCGTTTGTTGACAATGCACTAAAAAAGGGGGTAGGATAACAATTGCTTAAACTTGTTAAAAAAGAAAGATAGGAGGCGCAAGATGCTTCAATTTTTAGCGCAGGAAAACGCGGTGATTTTAAGCCGGAACGGTTCCTGCGTATTTTCATTTCAGGAGGGGGAAAGTCCCTTCCTTTTCGGACATGGAACCAATACGTATTCCATGAGCCATGGATCTTTCAAAATTAAGGAAAAAGCAACTCGCCCGGAAAATTTACCGTTGCAAAACCTGACGTTGGAAGACCAAACCCTGATGGCAGATCTTGGCCCCGGAAAAGTAACGTTCCGGTTGGAGGAGGACCGCTTGTTTGTGCATCTGGAGGACTTGGAAGAGTATAACCGCCTGACCATTTGCCTTCCGGCAACTCCCGAAGAACACGTTTACGGGACCGGAGAAACTTTTTCGGAATTTGATTTGCGCGGGCAGAAGGTAAACTGCTGGGTTGCTGAGCACATCAATGCAAAGCAGGTCGGCAAGAAGCTGGTAAAACAAGTCTTTGGATTCCGGGATTCCACACGAAAACAGAAGTTTTCCAACTACGAAACCTACTATGCACAGCCGACGTTTTTAAGCTCTAGAAAGTATTTCTTCCACAGCTTTACCACGGCGCGCAGTGTGTTTGATTTTACCGGAACCAAGGAACACCGCATTACCGTGGACGAAGTGGCGGATTTCTGTCTGGGCTTCGGCAACACTTTTGAAGAGGTTTTGTTCGGACTGACCTTGACGTTGGGTCGCCAGCCGGAGCTTCCCGATTGGGTTTATGACGGGGAAATTCTGGGCGTACAGGGCGGAACCGACGTCATGATGCAAAAGGTGCAAACCGCATTGGATCACGGCATGGCTGTCGGCGGCGTTTGGATTCAGGATTGGGAAGGCAGACGGGTAACCGCCGTCGGCAAGCAGCTGTTCTGGAACTGGGAGCACGACAAGGAACTGTATCCGAATTTGCAGGAGAAGATAAAAGAGCTGAATGCAAAGGGCATCAAGGTTCTTGGTTATTGCAATACCTTCCTGGCTGTGGAAAAGCCCTTATATGAATACGCAAGCGCACACGGCTACTGTGTCAAGGACAAAGAGGGTAAGGATTATTACGTAACCATAACTACCTTCCCTGCAGCCATTGTGGACCTGACCAATCCGGAGGCCTATGCCTGGCTGAAGGAAATTATCAAGAAGAATATGATTGACTTCGGCTTCTCCGGCTGGATGGCGGACTTCGGCGAATATCTGCCCACAGACGCTGTTCTTTACAGTGGGGAATCTGCAGAGTTAATTCATAATACCTGGCCCGCCCGTTGGGCCAAGCTGAACCGGGAGGCCGTAGAAGAGGCTGGCAAGCTGGGCGAAATCATGTTCTTTACCCGTGCCGGTTACAGCCAAACCCTGCAGTATTCCACCATGATGTGGAACGGAGACAACCACGTGGACTTCTCCATTGACTTCGGTCTGCCATCGGTCATCCCGGCTATGCTTTCCCTGACCTGCTGCGGTTTTGGCCTGTCCCACTCGGACATTGGCGGCTACACCACCTTCTTTAATCTGAAGCGTAGTGAAGAATTGTTTATGCGCTGGATGGAGATGAACACTTTCTCGCCCGTTTTAAGGGGGCACGAAGGCTTAAACCCCGACCTGAATGCGCAGTTTGACGCAAGTGAACCGGTGTTGGCCCATGGTGCAAAGTACAGTCAAATCCACAAGAAACTGAAACCGTACCTTTCCCAGGCAAGCCAGTATAACACGGAAACCGGAGTCGGCATGGTCAGACCACTGTTCTTCTATTATGACGAAGCACCGGCTTACACAGAAGCATACGAATATTTACTGGGTCGGGACATCTTGGTCTGCCCGGTTTTACGCCCCGGTGCAAAAGACCGACAGGTCTATTTGCCAAAGGATGAGTGGATTCATCTTTGGACGGGGAAAGAATATCAGGGAGGTACAGTCACTGTGCCTGCCGCATTGGGAGAAATCCCGGTCTTTATCAGAAAAGAAAGCTCGTTTAA
>CAVCCW010000002.1:0-88006 GCA_963600825.1 Bacteroidaceae bacterium
GCCCTGTACTTCGGTTACGCCATTGGGGTTGGGCCATTAGTCAGCTACAATTATGGTTCCCAGAACATTTCTGAATTGCAGAATCTGTTTCGGAAAAGCATTAAAGTTATGCTTTGTGCCGGTGTCCTTTTGGTAGTCACGGCAGAGCTGACAGCGCCGCTTCTTGCCAATGTTTTTGTCGGATATGATGAAGAGCTTCGTTCCCTGACAACTTACGCATTCCGGATTTACAGCATGAGCTTATTGTTTGCCGGTATGAACATTTATACTTCCGCTTTGTTTACTTCTTTGAACAACGGAAAAATTTCTGCCATTTCTGCAGTTATGCGGTCCTTGGTATTCCAAGCTTCTGCTGTTATAACCATTCCGCTAATCATTGGGGTAGAGGGCATCTGGTTCTCCAACATTTTTGCCGAATGCGGCTGCTTACTGGTTAACCTTTGCTTCCTGTTCCATTTCCGGAAGGAATATCATTATTGCTAAGCATTGCAAAAAAAGAAACGTGCAAAACCGCCCGGATAAATTGCATTTTATGGCGGTTTCCCGTATACTCTTTTTAGAAAAATTTTGCGGTTAAATGAGGGAGTGCATAAGTGGAAAAAAACG
The DNA here is from genome assembly GCA_963600825.1 of Bacteroidaceae bacterium. Lineage (GTDB taxonomy): Bacteria > Bacillota > Clostridia > Oscillospirales > Acutalibacteraceae > RUG420. The sequence continues at coordinate 607 of CAVCCW010000002.1, forward strand.
CGGTAATTACGTTAAAAGATATTTCAGTGGCCTTTGACGGAGAGCCGATTCTGAACAACCTGAATCTGGAAATTAAAGATGGTGAATTTGTCACCTTTTTAGGACCGTCCGGTTGTGGGAAAACCACAACCCTTCGGATTATTGCAGGTTTTCAGGAACCGGATTCCGGAGAAGTCCTTTTTGGTAATAAAAGGATGAATGGTGTTCCTGCCCACAAGCGGCCGGTGAACACCATTTTTCAGCGTTATGCTTTGTTCCCACACCTAAACGTATATGAAAATATTGCGTTTGGTTTGCGTTTAAAAAAGTGGAAGGAAGCTGCCATTAAAGAAAAGGTGTCCGAACTGCTGACACTGGTAGACCTGAAAGGTTTTGACCGGCGGTCCATAGACTCCTTATCCGGCGGTCAACAGCAGCGTGTGGCCATTGCCAGAGCCTTGGCAGTGGACCCGGAGGTGCTGTTGCTGGACGAACCGCTTGGCGCTTTGGATCTGAAGCTCCGCAAGGACATGCAGGTAGAACTGAAAAACATCCAGCAGCGCCTGGGCATTACTTTTATTTACGTAACCCATGACCAGGAAGAGGCCCTGTCCATGTCGGATAAGGTCGTTGTCATGGACCACGGTGAAATTCAGCAGATTGGTTCTCCCATAGACATTTATAATGAACCTGCCAACGCGTTTGTGGCAGACTTCATTGGCGAATCCAACATTCTGGACGGCGTTATGCTGACGGATGAAAAGGTTCGTTTCCATGGGGTTACCTTTGACTGTGTAGACCGCGGTTTTGCCAAGAACCAGCCAGTAGACGTTGTCATCCGTCCGGAAGACGTAGATGTGGTTCCGGAAGAAGAAGGCATGCTGAAGGGCACGGTTACCAGTGTTACCTTCAAGGGTGTTCATTTTGAAATCTTAGTAGATATTGACGGCTTCATTTGGATGATTCAGTCCACGGACTACCAGAAGGCCGGGGACAAAATCGGCATCCAGATTAAACCGGATGAAATCCATGTCATGGCCAAGTCCAAGTACTCCGGTGTCTTTGGAGACTACTCCAGCTTCTCAGATGAAATGGACTTTATCAGTGACTCTGCAGTGGATTTGACCGAAGTAGATATTGAAGAACTGGAATTTGAAGAAGCTTCCCAGGAACAGGCGGAAGAGGAGGCAGACCATGAATAAAAAAACGGCCACCGCCATAACGGCGCCGTATGCTTTGTGGATGGCCGTTTTCATTGTGGTCCCGCTCCTGATTGTTGCGTATTATGCACTGACAGACTCCAGCGGAGCCTTTTCCCTTGAAAATATTAGCAATCTGTCCCTTTATACGGATACCATCTTTCGCTCCATCTGGTTCGGCCTGCTTGCCACCATTCTTTCGCTGGTGGTAGCGTACCCGCTTGCCTATTTCTTTTCTAAGTGCAGAGCCGGCACGCAAAGCATGCTGATTATGCTGGTTATGATTCCCATGTGGATGAACTTCATTCTGCGGACGTATTCCATCATGGTCCTGATTGAAAATACAGGGATTATTAATACCCTCCTGACGGATATAGGACTGCCTCGCCTGCATTTAATCAACACCTCCGGAGCCGTTATTTTCGGCATGGTATACAACTATATTCCGTTTATGATTTTGCCGCTGTACACGGCCATGACCAAGCTGGACCGGAAGCATATTGAAGCGGCCAGGGATCTTGGCGCCAACGGATATCAGATTTTATCCAAAGTCATGATTCCACTGACAAAATCCGGCATCATTTCCGGCATTACTATGGTCTTTGTTCCGTCTGTTTCCACATTTTACATTTCCCAGAAGCTGGGCGGCGGTAAGTACACCCTGATAGGGGACGTCATTGAAATGCAGTTCCAGACTGCGTACAACTACCATTTAGGCGCTTCCATTTCCTTGCTCCTGATGGTCTTCATTTTGGTTTGCCTGGCAGTTATGAACCGCTTCGGCAATACAGAGGATGGGGGTGTCATGCTGTAATGAAAAATAAGCTCAGTTTAACCGGGAAAATCTATATCCTGATTTTTTTCCTGATTCTGTATATCCCCATTGCAGTACTGATTCTGTTTTCCTTTAACAGTATTAACAGTACCTCTGTATTCGGCGGGTTTTCCCTGCACTGGTACCAGGAACTGGCCAAGGATGCTGCCACGCGAGTTGCTTTTCGCAACACTATAGTACTGGCACTGTCTTCCTCAGCCATTTCTACGGTTTTCGGTACTATTTTTTCCATTGGATATCACTATTCCAAAGCCAAACATTACAAAGGGCTTCTTATGACCACGAACAATGTCCCTCTTATGAATCCGGATATTGTTACCGGTATCTCTATGATGCTTTTGTTTGTTTTCTTTGGGGCACTCATTCAAAAATCCGGAGTACTGAATTTTTGGACCCTGCTGATTGCGCATATAACGTTCCAAATGCCTTACGTCATTCTGAACATTTTGCCGCGGTTCCGGCAGATGGACAAGTATTTGGTAGAGGCGGCAGAAGACCTGGGCTGCACCGCCACGCAGGCCTTCTTTAAGGTTGCCCTGCCACAGATTAAATCCGGCATCATTTCCGGTGCCATTATGGCATTTACTCTGTCTTTGGATGACTTTGTCATTTCCTACTTCGTCAGCGGGCCGGATTTCCAAACCCTGCCAATTCGGATTTACTCCATGACCAAAAAGCGGGTTACACCGGACATGTATGCTTTATCCACGCTTATTTTTGTGGTTATGTTCCTGCTGCTGATTGTCATTAATATCATAGAAAACAGGGAAGAGTCCAAACAGAAGAACCTACAGAAGGCCTTCCGCGGCAGAAAGGGGCGTGTTAAATGAAAAAGTTTCTTGCAGTTCTGCTAACTTTGGTTTGTTGTTGCGCCGTTTTGCTGCTCCCGGCTTCTGCCGCCTCCATTCAGGATTACCCGATAGACGAAGAGTACTATAAAAACAATCCGTATCGCGGCACCACACTGAACGTGTACAACTGGGGCGAATACATTTCGGACGGATCAGAGGACTCCCTTGATGTCAATGCTTATTTTGAAGAACTGACCGGCATTAAAATCAATTACACCAACTTTGACTCCAATGAAGATATGTACGCCAAGGTAAAAAGCGGCGGCGCCAATTATGACGTTGTGTTTCCTTCCGATTACATGATTGAACGGATGCGGAAAGAAAACATGCTGGTCAAGCTGGATTACAACAACATTCCAAACTATGCCAAGTACATTGACAGTAAATATAAGGGCCTCTATTACGACGAAAACGAAGAATACACCGTTCCTTACAATGTCGGCTATGTTGCCCTGATTTACAACACTAAGCTGGTAAAGGAAGTTCCTACCTCTTGGAGCGTCCTTTGGGACGAAGACTATGCCGGACAAATCCTGATGTTCAACAACGCCAGAGACGGCTTTGCTATTGCCATGTCTTATCTGGTCCTGGATTACAACACCACGGATCCGGAGGACTGGGAAAAGGCGTATCAGGCACTGGTGGAACAAAAACCACTGGTTCGCTCCTATGTCATGGACGAAGTCTTCAACATCATGGAAAGCGGAGCAGCTGCCATAGCACCGTATTATGTAGGAGACTACTTCGTTATGGCGGAAAACAATCCGGATTTGGCTGTTGCTTTCCCGGAAGAGGGCGCCAACATCTTTGTGGATGCGGCCTGTATTCCTAATACCACCCAAAACCAGGGTGCAGCAGAGCTTTATATCAATTTCCTCTGCGAGCCACAAATTGCCCTTGCCAATGCGGAAACCATTTGTTACGCAAGTCCGAATAAAGCGGTGGTAAATGCGGAAGAATATACGTTTTATCAGAACACAACGTTATATCCGGAAGATGAAAGTGTAATGGAGAAATACCAGTACTTCCATAATCTGGATTCGGACACCTTATCCTTAATGACACAACTTTGGTCTGACCTGAAGGTAGAGGGTATACAGAACAAATCTACCTATATTGGTCTGGGCATTTTCCTTGTTTTAGCCGTCATTTATGCTCTTTATGCGTTTATCCGGAAAAAACGACGGGAAAAGTATTATGATTAAGGAAATTCTTTAGAATTCCATTGACAGCGAAGGGTTCTATCAGTATAATTATGAATGTTGCGCAAGGGAAATATCCCTTACCAGCATGCGAGAGTGGCGGAATCGGCAGACGCGCACGTTTGAGGGGCGTGTGGGGTGACTCGTACGGGTTCAAGTCCCGTCTCTCGCACCAGGAAAAGGACTTTCGTGTGAAAGTCCTTTTTTTCTACCTAAATTTGTCTAATTGAAATGAAAAGGGGAGCATATGGTTAGTCTCTTGTTACCGATTATTTATTTACTCTTCATTTCCCTTGGTCTGCCGGATTCCCTGTTGGGCTCTTCCTGGCCATCCATATATGTAGAGTTTAACGTTCCGGTTTCCTATGCCGGTATCATTTCCGTTATTATCTGCCTTGGAACGGTGGTTTCCAGTTTAAATAGTGACCGCTTAACCAAAAAGTTTGGACCAGGATTGGTTTCTGCTGTCAGCGTTGCTTTAACTGCTATTTGTATGTTTGGTTTTTCCATCAGCCATTCCATGGTGGCGCTTTGTCTTTGGGCATTCCCATATGGTCTTGGTGGGGGAAGTATTGACGCAGCGTTAAATAACTACATCGCCCTGCATTACGGCAGCAAGCACATGAGCTGGCTTCATTGCATGTGGGGTGTTGGCGCCAGCATTGGCCCATACATTTTGTCTTATGCCATTAGCCGCCAGCAGGGTTGGAACATGGGCTACCGGTACATTAGTTACATCCAGTTAGGCATTACCTTGATTGCCTTCCTCAGCATTCCGCTTTGGAAAAAGAAGGCAAGCCTAAGCTTTTCCGAAGATACGGATGCCATTCCGGATGCAAAGCCATTGCCGTTAAAGGACGTACTCCGAATTCCCAATGCCAAAAACATTCTCTTGTGCTTCTTCTGTTACTGCGGCATTGAATCCATTATGTTTGTGTATGCTTCCACGTTCATGAAATTACAGTTTCATGCCACAGCAGAGCAAGCGGCTTCTTATGGCGCCATCTTTTACCTGGGTATGACCATAGGACGGGCCATCAATGGCTTTGCCACTATGAAGTTTACGGACAAACAGCTGATTCGCTTTGGGCAATGTCTGGTACTGGTCGGCTTACTGGCCATGTTGCTGGCTTTTGGCAACACCTACGTGGCGCTGGCTGGCATCCTTCTGGCAGGCCTTGGCTGCGCGCCCATTTACCCGTGCATCATCAACTCTACGCCTGTCGCCTTCGGCGCCGACAAGAGCCAGGCCATGATTGGTGTGCAAATGGCCTGCGCCTACATGGGCTCCCTTGCCATGCCGCCGCTCTTCGGCTTTGTTGCCAACCGCACCACCATGGCCCTGCTGCCATACTTCATTTTAGCTTTGCTTCTTGGCAACAGCATCTTCTTCCAGCGGTTTCAGAAGATGGCACATTTAAAATAGTAATAATTTAGGAGGTAACTGTATGAGAATATCAGTAAATTACGATAACGGACAAATTTTTCAGCACTTTGGGCGTACCAAGCTGTTTAAACTTTATGATGTAGAGGATGGGAAGATTATCAATACCAAACTGCTTATTGGCGCAGCAGAAGGTCACGGTGCACTTTCCAAACAGTTAAAGGAGAACCATGTTGATGTTGCCATCTGCGGCGGCCTTGGAACAGGAATGTTAAATGCCCTGGAAGCAGCCGGAATAGAAGTTTGCGCAAATGTCAGCGGAAATGCAGATGATGCCGTTAATGCATATCTTAACGGTACTTTGAAGTATTCAAAAGAAGCCCATTCCTGCAACGGACATCATCATTAAAAGTTTTTTCAGCAAAAAAGCCTGCCCTTTGAAGGGCAGGCTTTTTATATTTCTTCTGGCGATATAGCTTTCTTTTTTGCCTTTACTCTGATGAACGCTTTACCTTGTTCAAGATACAGTGCCTGTTGCTCTTCCGTTAACGAGCGGAAGATACGCAGGAGGTCATCTTCCAAGTAAGTTTCTGATTTACCAATTCTGCAATCCAACAGATAATCCGTAGAAACTGAAAAGTAATTTGCAAGTAGCTTCAAGGTTTCAAAATCCGGTTCACTGGTTCCTTGCACGTATCCGCCAAGGGTAGAAACAGGAATATCCAAATCCAAAGCAACTTGTTTTTGTGTTAACCCGCGTTCCTCAATTAAAGTACGCAACATAGTATAAAAAGGCATAAATATCACCTCTTTAATTGTAAGGGAGAACGGGTTGTATTGCTTTTGAAAACGAGATAATCGTTGACGAAACGAGTAATAAATTATAGAATGAAAAAAACAATACTTTTTAGGAGGTAAATTCATGAAATTTAAGAAGTTATGGGCTTTAATTCTTGCTATTTCACTGCTGGCAGGTACTTCTGTACTTGCTTTTGCAAATGAAAGGGAACCGTACGTTACACATGATATTCCGTCTTCAATGAAAATTGGGGAAGGAATTGGTGATTTACCAAACAACGGGTTCGTTATTACATATCATAATCTAGAACCTGGTCAAGACTCATTTTGTTTTCCGGAAGAGAGCGAAAACAATACCGCTGATTTTTATGGGTACGCCTTTGGTGATCTCTATAGTTCTCGTGTTGATGAAAATGGTGATGCCGAGTTTTGGGGATATGCTCCGTATGGGCCTTTTTATAAACCAGGAACTTTTAGTTTTCAACCAGGCTATTATTACTGGAGAGAGGCAACAGACGAAGACGATACAGAATATTACGATGTTCCGTTGACAGATTGGGAAAAGGTTGGTAACCCAATTGTTATTACTGTTGAGGAGCCAATTATAGAAACCAATGCACCTAGTTCCATAAAAAAAGGAGAAAACTTTGTTCTAACTACGGCCCTGACAAATACCGCTTTAACAAATACAGGTACGGCCTATTATTTAGATGAGAATAATTATGAAACCTATGTTGATGATGGAGGTATTAGTCATAGATATCTTATTGCAGACGACGACCATAGTTATTATGATCTTGTAAAACCAGCATATATGCCATCAGTTGAAATTTTAGAAGGGAAAGATATAGTAAGTCAAACAAATCAAGATTATTCTAATACCTTAAAATCTAGTGAAACGCTTTCTTTTTCAGGAACAGGAACCGTTAAACTTAAGATAAAATATAACCAATTTATAACGTCTGACAACACTCAAAAAGAGTGGGTATATAACGAAAATGACGGATCTTATACATGGACAGGTAAATATCGTACTTACAGCCCAGAAAAAATCATCACTATTCAGGTAACGGATGATAGCGTCACTGATCCTTCCTCTGATTCTGATACTAATGCAACAGATCAGGGGAAAGAACAGGGAACCGATTCTGTTAATCCCGACGTTGAAGACAAAAATATCGATGCAAAGGAACCAGCAGGTACTAATTCTTCCGCAAAAGCAGAACAGGAAAAAACAGATACTGATAAACCCAACACAGGGGACAATAACAATGTTACTTTGCTTATTTGGACACTGATTATTTCAGCAGAAGCTATGGGTGTTCTTGTTATTTATAAGAGAAAGATGGTTTCTTGAAAGGTGACATAATATGTTGATTAGCAATACGAAACTACGAAATATTTCTGCAAAATTAAGTGCTGCAGACGAAGAACTTTGCAAAGCATATATTAAGGGTGCCGTTCACAGTTTTTGTAAAAACAATCCAGACCAGTACTTTTCGGTACAAACGCTGTTTGGTGGACGAAATACCATCTGGTCTGATATTCCTTTGGATAAAATATACCAATATTATGTGACGGAAAAGCCGGAGCAAAGAGCCGATAGGCAAGCGGGAATAGATGTAGGTAATCTACTGAAAAAAGTTTTAGATGAAGATAAGCAGTTTTCCTATGAACTGAAGGAAGAAAAAGACAATATTTTCAATGAATATAGAGCAGTAGATTAATATTGGGATAGCAGGAAGGCGCTGGAAGTGATTTACTTTAGCGCCTCTTGTTTTAGCCACAAAATTTATCAAATTATGTTTGAAACGGGAGGTAATATCATGGAAAGAACAAGATTTAAGACAAGCCTTTTGTCTGTGATTTTTTTACTATCCTTAGTATTATGCAGTTGCTCATCGTCTAATAAAGTTGTGTCTGGAACTCTTCTTGATGCTTATTGCAGAAATGGATCGCATTTGTATGGGCCGGATTCATCAAACAATGCAGTTTTGCTGGATTATAATTCTGATAATGGCCAATACAGTACTTTATTGGATTATTCTGGCGATGAATCTACTACCTTTGAAAGTAGTTTTTGCTATGATGGCTATCTTTATTGCAGCGTTACGCAGAATCATGGACAAAAATCGGCTTTAGTAAAAGTAAACCTGAATACAAAAGAAGCCACAGAAGTAGATATGCCTTTTGGAAGTTATTATTCCACCAACGTAAAAACAGCCGCTATGTGGAGGTCAGAGAATGATATCTACTATGTGGCAGAATACGTTGAGGCTGACAGTCAGGAAAGTTACCCACATAGAAAAGAAGGAATTTTCCGCTTGAACTTAGAGGATGGAAGCAAGAGTATCGTAACCACTACTTACGACACTGATTTACAGATTTTGCAAATTTCCAACGATAAGGTTTATTTCTATTCAAAAGACCTCTATACAAAAAAGGGCAAAACTTGCAGCGTTTCTGTTCGTGGGAAGAATCACACAGAATATAATTTAGATGATGGAATAGAACCAAAAGACATCTATGTCATTGGCAACAAAATTTATACTCCGGAATTAAGCTTGGAATCCCGTGCTCCAATGGCATTGAACCTTGAAACCAACCAATTAGAAGACATTGAAAAGCCGTCTGTTGATGGCGACATAAAATGTAGGGGAAACTACGTTTATGGATTCTCCTGGGCAAATGACCAATATGGATTGTATCGTATTTCCGCGGAAGATATATCTGGCAAACCAACATTTATAACAGACAAAGGTACAAAAATAATTGCTTTTACAGACACTTCAGTCATCGTCTCGGATGAAACAGAAACACAATCGGATACCGTAAGTTATTTTGTTGTGAATCTGGAAGACGGCGATACACAGCGATATACCTATCTTTTTGATGCATATAAGGCTGCTTTTGGCTTTAGTGCAACAGACAGTTCTGAGATTTCCTCAATTGGTACAGAAACGAATGAATTTACAATTCCTGATAAATTAAAGGAATTGTTTTATCAATCCTTCTCTGATGTTTATGCCAATGCGTCTCCGCAGTTTTTATTTGAAGAGGGGGCAAGTAAATGCTACTATGCGCCAAATTCAGAAGAAACCATGTATTACTTTTCGGAGGGAGATACTGATAACAGCAGATACCTGACAGCAATTGAAGGACCTTTAAATTTACTGATTTCCGGTAAAAACAGCGCTACCGTTTCAGAATTAAACGAACTGTTTGGAAATAGCTTTTCTTTTGAATACAGTGAATATATGGGTGGCTATGTTGCTGCAGCAAGTGTTGGAGAATACACAATAGAGTTTGGTACCTTTGCTTCTGAAAATGACACTGTAACAGCATTTAGATTAAGTAAATAAAAAAAGAAAAAACCTACCCGAAAGGGTAGGTTTTTTTGGTGCGGATGACGGGACTTGAACCCACATGAAATTAACTTTCACTAGAACCTGAATCTAGCGCGTCTGCCAATTCCGCCACATCCGCATATTGGGCAGCTGTTTGACTGCCCTATTACTATATCATAAGAGGTACCCGGTTTCAAGGATTAATTTCCGGATTTCCAAGTTTTTTTCTTTCTGTTTTTGTAGTAGAATGTTCGGGAATTAACAAGTGTGTTTTGACACACAAAGGAGGATTTTTATGAAGAAGTATTTAGCAGAGCTGATCGGGACCTTTACACTGGTCTTCTTTGGCTGCGGTACGGCAATGCTGGTAGGATGTGACGCATCCTTTGGCAGCGGATACCTGTTGACTGCCTTAGCATTTGGTTTGTCCATTGTGGCTATGGCTTATTCTATTGGTAATATTTCCGGATGCCATGTCAATCCGGCTGTTTCTTTGGCTGTATTTATGAATGGGGGCCTTTCGGCAAAAGATTTTTGCGGATATGTAATAGCACAGATCCTGGGCGCATTCTGCGGTAGCGGATTGCTGGCAGCCATCTTTGGCCTGGGCCGTGTAAAGGATATGACCGGCGGATATGGTGCAAATGGTCTTTCCGGTGTATTCGGAAACGTATGGGCCGGACTGCTGGTAGAAATTGTGCTGACCTTTGTTTTTGTTATGTGCATTCTTGGCGTTACTTCTGCCAAGTTTAAACATGGATCCTTTGGCGGTCTGATTATCGGTCTGACCCTGACATTTGTTCACATTCTGGGCATTGGTCTGACCGGCACTTCTGTAAACCCGGCAAGATCCATTGCGCCGGCCGTAGTTGCTGCCATTGCAGGAAACACGGATCCCATTAAAGTACTTTGGGTATTTATTGTAGCTCCATTGATTGGTGCCGCACTGGCGGCTGTTTGCTACCGCTACTTGGAAAAGGAAGACAAGGAAGAGCCAACTGCCTAAGTTATCTGACAAGCTCCGCAATCATGCGGAGCTTCTTTTTAGCCATTTTGTAGAACTTTTATTTTTCGCCTGCCTTATCTTGCGCAGGCCATAGGGTAAATGATAATATAGTCGGGAAAGTTTGAGGTGAGTAACAGCAAGTTCCCGTTCCGGAGTTTTGTTGTTACTCTTTTTTTGAAAAAAGGAGAATGTAGTATGGAGAAAGATACCGCCATCCGAGACGCCAGACAGCTTGGCATTCCGAAAATGCTGGTGCTTGGTCTGCAGCACATGTTCGCCATGTTTGGTGCAACTGTTTTAGTTCCGCTGCTGACCGGTCTGGATGTTTCCACCACGTTACTTTGCGCAGGCCTTGGCACCTTGTTGTTCCACGCACTGACTAAGTTTAAAGTTCCGGCCTTTTTAGGCTCTTCTTTTGCCTTCCTGGGCGGCTACTATGCCATTGCCCCGGCAGCAGGAAGTGGGGAATATACCCAGGCACAGTTATTACCGTATGCCTGCTTAGGCGTTGCATGCGCCGGCTTGGTTTACTTTATCCTGGCTGCGGTTATTAAAGCTGTTGGCGTAAACAAAGTTATGCGCTTCTTCCCGCCAGTTGTTACCGGTCCTATTATTATTGCAATTGGTCTTAGCCTTGCCAGCTCTGCAGTTTCCAACTGCTCTAAAAACTGGGGTCTTGCCCTGATTGCACTTGCTCTTGTAATTATCTTTAACATCTGGGGCAAAGGAATGGCAAAAATTCTTCCCATTCTGATTGGCGTTCTTGGAGCTGTTGCCGTTGCAATTATTTTTGCTCTTACTATGGGTCAAACCTATGTAGATGCTGATGGCGTATCCTATATTGCCGTAAACGGCAGTCCGAACATGATTCTGTTCCAGCAGAGTGCCCTTGACAATCTGAAAGAGGCAGCCTGGATTGGTTTCCCAATTCATAAAGCCAGCACCGTTCTGGGCGTTGACTTTGCCAATAAAGGTCTGGTATTAAGTGCCATCATTGCCATTGTTCCAATTGCTCTGGCTACCATGATGGAACACATCGGTGACATTTCCGCTATCTCCGCTACCTGCGGCAGAAACTACATTCAGGATCCGGGTCTTCACAGAACCCTGCTTGGTGACGGTCTTGCAACTACCCTTGCTTCTTTGGTAGGCGGTCCTGCCAACACCACTTATGGTGAAAACACCGGCGTTTTGGTTCTGACCAAGGTTTATGACCCACGCGTTATCCGGATTGCTGCTGGCTTTGCCACTATCCTGGCTTTCTGCCCGAAGTTTGCTGCCTGCATTGAACTTTTGCCATCTGCTGTTATTGGTGGTATTTCCTTCATTCTATACGGTATGATTTCCGGTGCCGGTGTCAGAAACGTAGTAGAAAATCAGGTAGACTTCTCTAAGTCCAGAAACCTGATTATTGCAGCCATCATCCTGGTTTGCTCTTTGGGTATGACTGACGGCATTACCTTCCACATTGGTTCTATTGCAATTACTCTTTCTGCACTTGCAACTGGTTCCATTGCCGGCATCGTATTAAACGCTATTTTACCGGGTAAAGATTACAACTTTGATGATGCCAACAAGTCTGATCCGTCTGCTGCTGTTTTAGTTCCTGATGAATCTATTTTGAAAGAGAAAGAAGCAGATGGGGAAGAAACCCCTGTTGAAGAATCTGTAGAAGCCACTCCGGCTGAGGTTCCTGCGGAATAAGAGGAACACTGCATCGCAGAAAATAAAACAAGAATGAAAATGTCCACGCTTTTGGAAGTTCCAGGAGCGTGGATTTTTGTATTTTACACGGATTTTACAGCTTCCTGCGTTCGGATTTTACGCGTCATTTGTAAGATAGGGAATGTAAGCAAATAGTTGATTTGAAAAAAAGAGAAGGAGTTTTCCCTATGAAAAAAATTGTCAGCTTACTAATGTCCGTTCTTTTAATTTGCGCTGCCTTTGCCGGCTGCGGTTCGTCTAAGAGTGAAAGTGTATCAACGGACGGTTCAACCTCTATGAGTAGCGTCATTGGCGCATTAAGTGAAGCATTTGAATCTGACACAGGTATTACCGTTACTTATAATGCTACCGGTTCTGGCTCCGGCATTCAGGCTGTAGAAGAAGGCCGCTGTGACATCGGACTTTCCAGCCGTGCGCTGAAAGACGAAGAGACAGAAAAGGGCCTGGTAGGTACCACCCTTGCTTATGATGGTATTGCCATTATTGTAAACACCGCAAACACCGTATCTGACCTTGACGTTGAAACCATTGCTAAAATCTTTACCGGTGAAATTACCAACTGGAAAGAAGTAGGCGGCGCAGATCAGGAAATTGTTCTGATTGGCCGTGAAGCAGGCAGCGGAACCAGAGATGGTTTTGAATCCATTACCGAAACCGAAGATAAATGCCAGTATCGTCAGGAACTGACTTCCACGGGCGATGTAATTACCACCGTATCCGGAAACCCTGGTGCAATTGGTTACGCTTCTCTTGCCTCTGTAAAGGATACTGTAAAGGCTTTGTCTGTAGGCGGTGTTGCTCCAAGTGAAGAGACCATTCAGGACGGAACCTATGTCATCCAGAGACCGTTTGTTCTGGTTACCAAGAAAGATACCACTCTTTCCGAAAGCGCTCAGAAGTTCTTTGATTATGTAACCTCTGATGCTGCAAAAGAAACCATTACTGCTGCCGGTGTTGTTCCGGCTTCTAAATAAGAAGTTGAGCTTATGAAAAAAAAGAGAGCACTGGAAAAATTTGTATATGGTATCTTCCTGATTCTGGGGCTCATCACCGTAGCATGTGTTTTACTGATTACAGTTTATCTGGTTATCTCCGGTATTCCTGCAATCAAAGAAATTGGCCTTATTTCTTTCCTGTTCGGAAAGGAATGGGCCTCTACGGCTGCTGAGCCAAAATATGGGATTTTACCGTTTATTCTGACAAGTGTATACGGCACTGCAGGCGCCATTCTTTTGGGTGTCCCAATCGGCGTATTTACTGCTGTTTTCCTATCTAAAATTGCCAATAAAAAGATACGTAATGTATTAGAAACGGCAATCAATTTGCTGGCCGGCATTCCGTCTGTTGTTTACGGCTTAGTAGGCATGCTGGTTTTGGTACCTGCCATTCGAACCATTTTCAATGTACCGGATGGTGCCAGCTTACTGGCCGCCATTCTGGTTTTAGCAGTTATGGTTCTGCCGAACATAATTAAAGTAAGCGTTACTGCGTTAGATGCAGTTCCAAAGGAATATGAAGATGCCTCTTTGGCACTGGGCGCAACTCCAATAGAAACCTATTTTAAAGTTTCTGTCCCGGCAGCCAAAAGCGGTATTGCGGCGGCAGTTGTACTGGGTGTAGGACGTGCTATTGGCGAAGCAATGGCTGTTATGATGGTTGCCGGTAACGTGGCAAATATGCCGAACTCTTTGTTCCAAAGCGTTCGCTTCTTAACGACTGCAGTTGCCAGTGAAATGTCTTATTCCAGCCCGGGAAGTTTACAAAGAAACGCGTTGTTCTCCATTGCGTTGGTGCTGTTCCTGTTTATTATGCTGATCAACGCCACATTGAACTTCTTCCTGAAAAGAAGTAAGGAGGATTGATCATGAAACCAAAGATAAGCAGGAAACGAAAATTATACATTGGCACCATGCGTGGTCTTATGTATTTCTCCGCCATTGTATCGGTCAGCTTAGTTGTGGCAATCATGATTTATGTTATGGTAAAAGGCGTTCCGAACATTACTTGGGAATTGCTTTCAACCAAGCCCAGCTATCTGTCTGATCGAATTGGGATTTTACCTGATATACTAAATACACTTTATATTATTCTTGCAACCCTGATTATTGTTTTACCACTTGGCGTTGGTGCTGCAATTTATTTGACGGAATACGCAACCAATAAAAAGCTGGTTGCCGTCATTGAATATGCCGCAGAAACCTTGTCCGGTATTCCTTCCATTATCTATGGCCTGGTTGGCATGCTGTTGTTTTCTAATAACTTTGGTACCAGTCTGATGGCTGGCGCACTAACTTTGGTTATGATGAACCTTCCCACCATTATGAGAACTACGCAGGAAAGTTTGAAAACGGTACCGCAGAGTTATAGAGAAGGTGCATTTGGCCTTGGTGCAGGGAAGTGGCGTGTTATTCGCACGGTTGTTCTGCCGGGTTGTGTGGACGGTGTAATTACAGGCTGCATTTTAACCGTTGGCCGTATCCTTGGCGAGTCAGCTGCTCTGTTATTTACCGCTGGTTTTGCTCATGCCATCCACGGACTTTTCACAGGACTTACCAGTCCCGGTGCCACATTAACCGTTGCACTTTATGTTTATGCAAAAGAAGAAGGAGAGTTTGATGTGGCCTTTGCCATTGCAGCAATTTTGATGGTATTGACCATGCTGATTAACCTTGCAGCAACCCTGGTTGGCAAGTATTTTGCAAAAAGGAGAACCTCATGAGTGATATTATTACAACGAAGAATCTGAATCTCTGGTATGGCAGTTCACAAGCGCTGAGAGACATCAGTATTGCTATTCCGGAACGCAGTATAGTTGCATTTATTGGTCCTTCCGGCTGCGGTAAATCTACGTTTTTAAAAACGCTGAATCGCATGAACGATTTAATTCCCGAAGTAAAAATAGAGGGAACCGTCAATTACAAAGGACAAAACATTTATGATAAAAGCGTTGATGTCAATGAACTCCGCAAAGACATCGGCATGGTATTTCAGAAACCAAACCCATTCCCAATGAGCATTTATGACAATGTTGCCTACGGCCCGCGAACCCACGGCATTACCAACAAGGTACAGCTGGATGAGTTGGTTGAAGAGGCATTAAAAGGTGCCGCCATCTGGGACGAAGTAAAAGATCGTCTGAAGAAAAATGCGCTTGGCCTTTCCGGCGGACAACAGCAACGTCTTTGCATTGCACGTGCGTTAGCGGTAAAACCGGAAGTACTTCTGATGGATGAACCCACATCTGCACTGGATCCGATTTCTACATCGCGTATTGAAGATCTGGTCAAGGATTTGAAAAAGCAGTATTCTATTATCATGGTTACCCATAACATGCAGCAAGCGGTTCGTATTTCTGACTACACCGCGTTCTTCCTGCTTGGAGAAATGGTAGAATTTGATAAGACGGAAACCCTTTTCTCTACACCAAAGGAAAAGCGCACAGAGGATTACATTACAGGAAGGTTTGGTTAAAAGATGACATCTCGCTTAGATGAACAGCTTTTAAAGCTGAATAAAAAGATGATTGAAATGGGTGCGCTTTGCGAAGAAGTCCTTGCTTTATCTGCAAAAGGATTGATTGAAGGCGATGTAAACATCAAAGAAAAGGTAGAGCCCATTGATCATGAAATAGACCAGATGGAACGGGAAATTGAAGCCTTCTGTCTGAAATTACTGCTTCGCCAGCAACCGGTTGCCAGAGACTTACGCCAGATTTCTGCGGCACTGAAAATGATTACCGACATGGAACGCATCGGCGATCAAGCGGAAGACATTGCTGACATTATCCCTAAATTAAACGGACGCACCGGCGAAGAATGCCATTATATCCGTGATATGGCAGAATCTACCATAAAAATGGTAACCGATAGTATTGACGCCTATGTCAAACAAGATTTACAATGCGCTCAGGCGGTTTGTGATTATGACAATACGGTAGACCATCAGTTCCGCCGCGTAAAACACGCGCTGAAGAAGATGATTGCCGAAAATACCGCCGATGGAGAATACGCTTTGGATCTTCTGATGATTGCCAAATACTTTGAGCGCATCGGGGACCATGCGGTCAACATTGCAGAGTGGGTTGCCTTCTCTGTAACAGGAGTGCATAAAGGAGCTTAAGTATGATTTGGTGTGTAGATGACGATCAAACCATTCGGGACATTGAAGTTTATGCGTTAGAGCAATGCGGATTTTCGGCACAGGGCTTTGCGGATGGAATTTCCATGCTAAAAGCCTTGGAAGAGACCCAACCGGAGCTGGTTATCTTAGACATCATGCTACCGGAAAAAGACGGTGTAGAAGTACTGAAAGAAATCCGCAGCAACCCGCAAACCCGAAAGATTCCGATCATCATGGCTACTGCTAAAGGTACTGAAATGGATAAAATTCAGGGTCTGGACGCCGGCGCAGATGATTATCTGGCCAAACCCTTTGGCGTAATGGAAATGGTTTCCCGTGTCAAAGCGGTTTTGCGGAGATGTGCTCCTGCAGAGCAGGACGCTATCTACACGGCAGGCCCTATTACCTTAAATGACAGTGAACATTATGTTACGGTCAACCAGGAGTCGGTCACGTTAACCGCAAAAGAATTTAAATTATTAAAACTATTTCTGCAGCATCCGGGAAAAGTGCTCTCCAGGGACCGCATCCTGTCTGACATTTGGGATATGGATTACCTGGGCGAATCCCGGACGGTAGATATGCATATCAAGACCCTCAGAAAGAAGCTGGGGGAATCCGGCAAGCTGATTGAGACCGTCATCGGTGTCGGATATCGCCTGGGAGGAGGCAACCATGAGTAATAAAATATTCAAATCCATGATTACCGTTGCCATGGCGGTATTGGCCGCCAGCATTTTAATTGCCAGCGGCTTTTTCTATAATTACTTTTACCAGGTCCAGGAACAGCAGCTGGAAGAGGAGCTGACCCTGGTTTCTTCCACCATTGGAACAGAAGGTGCAGATTATTTTCAGGATTATGAATCTTCCCGCGTGCGATTTACGCTCATAGATGAGTCCGGTACGGTTCTTTATGATTCAGATGCAGATGCTTCCAAAATGGAAAACCACATGGATCGCCAGGAAATCAAAGAGGCATTTGCAACGGGGAAAGGAAGCGACGAACGCTATTCTCACACCTTGACTAAGAAAACCATTTATCATGCAGTCAAGCTGGAAGACGGAACCGTTCTTCGTGCTGCCGTAACACAGATTACCGCAGGTGTTATGTTAGTTGGCATGATTCCTATCCTTTTGGTTTTAATTGCTGCTGCCATTATTATTTCCATGGTTCTTTCCAACCGCATGGCAAAAAGTATTGTAAAGCCGTTGTATGAGCTGGATTTGGATCATCCGTCCTCCAACAGTGATGCATATGAAGAATTGTCACCCATCCTGACCAAAATGAACAAACAACGGAAAAAGATTAAGTGGCAGAAAGAACAGCTGCAGCAGAAGCAGACTGAGTTCAATCAGATTACGCTGTCTATGGCGGAAGGCTTAGTCCTTTTGGATAAAAAAGGAATTGTCATCAGCATAAACCCGGCAGCCATGAAAATTTTTGGTGCCACTGAATCGCCGGTGGGACAAGTCTTTCTGATGGTTGACCGCAGTCCGGCCATGTCCGCTGCCATTGAAAAGGCCTTGAGCGGCAAGGAAAGCGAATTTTACGAAAAGAAAGACGGCAGGGATTATCGTTTCATGTTGACCGGCATTAACTCCGAAGAGAAAACCATTGGTGCCGTTATTCTTTGCTTTGATGTGACGGAAACGTTGCAGGCCGAAGAAAATCGAAAAGAGTTTACGGCCAACGTTTCCCATGAATTAAAAACGCCGCTCCAGTCCATCATTGGCAGCGCCGAATTGTTGGAGGCCGGACTGGTAAAGCCGGAAGACAACGCCAAATTTGTCGGGAATATCAAAAAAGAGGCTAACCGTATGGTTACCCTGATTAATGATATTATTCAGTTGTCCCAGCTGGATGAGGCTGCAGAGGCCACAAAAGAACCGGTAGACCTGTATGAAGTGGCAATGGAAGTAAAAGATGCTTTGTCAGATGCTGCTTCCAAACGACAAATCACGTTGTATACAGAAGGCGATTCCTGTACTATGAATGGCATACGGCGGTACTTATATGAAGTTCTGTATAATCTTTGTGACAACGGGATCCGCTATAACAAAGAAGGTGGCCATGTTACAATGTCTGTTGCCAGGCAGGACAATTCTGCCGTTGTGAAGGTTTCGGATACCGGAATTGGCATTCCGGCAGAACACCAGTCTCGTATCTTTGAACGCTTTTACCGTGTAGATAAGAGTCATTCCAAGGAAACCGGTGGTACCGGCCTTGGTCTGTCTATTGTAAAGCACGCCGTTGCTTATCATGACGGTACTATTGAATTGCACAGCGAAGAGGGGAAAGGTACCACCATTACCGTAACCTTCCCGTTGGATACGGAAGCATCCTAACAAAAAAACAAAACCCAAAAACACAAAGCAAAAGAGCCGCTCGGATGAGCGGCTCTTTTCTTTACTTTCAAGCAAATGCAAGAAGCTTATTTCTTCTTGTATTCGTCATAGTCACGATAAATTTCTTCACCGAAAACAAGATCTTCATTCTTAGCATGGTCAGCATACCAAACCTGAGCAAAGAACGGGTTCTTCTTAGCAATGGCATCATAGTTCCATGGGAACGGATGGCATTCTGGGCACCAGTGACCGCCCTTAAGAACCAGGTTCAGGGACATGTTGAACTTATGACCGAATGCGCATTCCCATTCGGAGGAAGCATCATATGGATCACCGGCATAGTTGATCAGCTTGCCGCCACGATAGTCAGCAGCCTTCTGAATGTCTTCAACAGTCAGTTCGGAAAGCTTCTTGCTTTCGTCATAACCATGATTCAGCTTATATTTGTCAGCTTCAGCAATATCATTGCTTGGAGGAGTCAGATCCCAATCCTTCCAGTTATCGGAAAGGGTCTTCCAATGTTCGTAACCATAGGAGTTGGTGTCACCCCAGAAGGCGGACATTCTTTCCGGATCCTTGTTCTTGATCCAGGTTCTGGTACCAAAACGCTTGTCCTTAGCAATCATGCCAAGAGCAGCTCTGGTCAGCTGGGAGATACCTGGCAGTCTTACAACGCAGGACAGCTTGTAGAACCATTCAACCTTCTTGGACATTTCCTTGAAGTATTCCTTAGCCGGAATATGCTGCTGGAAGTGCAGGTAGTTTTCCAGAACATCGGAGTCAGCATACCACTGGCCGTGGAAGTTTCTGTCAATGAACCAGTTCGGCTTGAATACGCGCTTGGAAGCGTCGTGGCCCATGCCGATAGCCCACAGAAGAAGGTCTTCAAATTCATACAGGGAAAGTCTGTATTCAGCACCGGAACCGATGTTGTAGAAGCTTCTGTAGAAGTCTTCCGGCAGATCATCGGAGCAGATGTGATCCATCAGGATGGCAGAGTCATCAATGGTGGCCCATTCCAGAACGTCATTCATTGGAACGTGGAACATGATTGGGTCCATATTCTTCAGAATTTCCGGATACAGGATACCGGACTGACGCAGGGAAACCCATTTCTTTAAGCCGGATTCGGCAAATACAGCTTCGGCGTTAACCTTGGAAACTGCATAGTGGTCATAAACAGAGCACTTGATTGGGTCACCGGTGCGACCCCAGTGAATGCCAACCGGACGGTTACCGGTTTCTGCAACAGTACCAATGTAGCAGGCAAGAATGTCATCCGGATTTGGCTGAGCCTTAATTGCCTTAACAATGTTTTCTGCAGCAAGAACGTTGGTCTTCAGAGTTTTCTTTGGCCAATAGTCAGCAGCAGGGGATACCAGACCGCCGATGTGCAGAACGTAAGAAGCGCCGTCTACGCCTTTCTTTACGCTGTCATAGTCACCAAAGTCGCCCCAAACGATTTCAACGCGTGGGTCATTCATGTAGTCAGCGAAGAGAACGTGGTTCTTTTCGGAATCACGAAGCAATACGCTAATGTCCAGTTCCGGGCGGTTCTTATAGATCTGCTGGAAAGAAGCCCAACCCATGGTACCGGAAGCACCGGTAATAAAAACTTTCTTGTTTGCCATATTGACAAATCCTCCTTCTTTTTTCAGTGATAGAGTAAGGGACGTACGCCTTACCGTCTTCACAACATCATTGTCATTGTACCATAATTTTCGACTCACGGTCCCGTTTTGAAACTGGTTTCTTTGTCGTTCCTGAAGAGAATCTTTAAGTGGGTTTTTGTGCACTTTGTCTAAGTTTTTGCAATTTGTATTGCCCTATAGGAAGATTCCGTTATTGTTTTGTCAAAAACTTTTAGTTTTTTTCGGCTTATTTTTCCTCCTTTTTGCGATGCGGTTGTTCTTTTTGGTATAAAGATTTGCTCTTTAAACAAGACTTTTCAAAAAAGAAAAGGGTGCGTTTTGATAACGCACCCGAACTTCTTATTTTTTATTTGCTTTCTTTAAATAGTAAAAGCTTCCTGGTCAATCTCTTTGACTCTGACTTTTTTTGGAACCGGAATCAATAAAAGAAGGCCAACCAAGAACAAGGCCAGAGAGATTTGGTAGCCAAAGTAATTATAGGTGTGGTTGCTGGCATACCGAACCCAGGCGCCAAGACCATTAATACTCTTCTTGGCAACACCAATGTAATTATCCTGTGTTACCTGATAATGATCTGTGTCATTTTCTACTTCTAAGACAATGGAAGAACCGTTGTTGGTAACAGAAACCACTTTGCCAAACAGTTTACCATCGGTTACGGTGCTAGCCACAACATCATTAACCTGTACCTTATCCAGATCTGTTTTCTTTACTTTAACAACCTGATTGGTGTTTAAGTTGGCACCATTATAATCCTGGCAAACCGAAGTGAAACGATATCCAAACGGAGCTGCTTTGGTCCACTTGCTGCCGAAGAGGCAGAAGATAGTACTAATAAGAGCAAACAGGATTAAAATCAGCAACAGAATGGAGATGGTTCTTCTGGCAATGCGATTGGCTTTCGGATGATGAGTTGTCTTTTCCGCTTTTGGCTCCGGAATAACAAATTCTTCCTCCGGCTGCCAGGCATCTGCTTCCTGTGGTTGTTCCGTCCAAATACCCTGGGTTTCATCCGGGACGGCGGGTAGGGGAGCTGTGTCTTCCTCTGGCTTGGAGAAAGAGGAGATGTCTTCGTAAACCGGTTCTGCAGGAAGTTGTTCCGGCTCTTCTTCAGGAACTTCCTCTTCAGGAATGTCTTCTGCTGTTTCCGGTTCTTCTTCCGACTCTTCCGGGAAAGGCTGTAATGCATCCAATTGTTCCCGCAGCTTCTGGTTTTCTTCCTGTAATGCAGCAACATCCACATCCAGGATACCAGAGTCTTCAATTGCCTTAATACGTTTGGCAAACGCCTTACAGTCTTTGCGAAGCTTTTTGTTCTTCGCCGTTAAGTTACTCTTTTCCTTGGTTAAAGATTCTACCAGTGCTATGAGTTCCTCAACGCTCTTGTTTTCAAGATCAGACATGGGGATACCTCCATATAGTATTCTTTTAAATTTTATGCTTTTACCCTGGAAAAGGCAATAGAAAGCGTAGAAGAAAAGCAAAGGGAATCGTTGAAACTGATACCATATTATAGTAAAATCGTTGTATTCTTCGGGAAGGGGAACAGTCATGAAAAATACGTCACTGACGGCATTGGGTGGTATTATTACCGCACTGTCCATCTTTCTTCTTTTCCTGACAGGCATGATTCCCAATACCACTTACTTATTGCCGGTTTTTGCAGCCATCCTTATGTTACCCATGTTGGAAGAAGCAGAATCGAAATGGGCCTGGTTTATTTATATTGCTGTATCTGTCCTGTCTTTCTTTATTGTTACAGATAAAGAAGCCGCTGTAATGTATGTATTTGTATTTGGGTACTATCCTATTTTAAAGCAGCTCTTGGAAAGCCACTTTAAGAAACCGGTTGCCTGGATTTTCAAATTTATTATCTACAATCTGATGGTAGTAGCAGCTTATCTTCTGATTATTTATGTGTTCTTAATTCCGGTAGATGGACTGGATCGTTTTGGAAAATGGACACCGCTGCTTTTACTGGCATTAATGGATTTGGTATTGATTGTCTATGACTACTTGGTTACCGTCTTAACCCGGGTTTACCAAAAAAGTTATGCAGAACGGGTACACAAACTATTCCGTCGTTAAACACTAAAGGAAACATATATGAAAGATAACATTCTTGTGGTCGGTGGGGGCGCCGGCGGGCTGATGGCAGCCTGCACGGCAGCACAGGCCGGAGCACAGGTAACTTTAATTGAAAAGAATGCACGTATTGGCCGCAAACTTCTGATCAGCGGCAAAGGCCGTTGTAACCTGACCAATGACCAGACAGACGTGCGGTATTTAATGGAACAAATTCCCGGAAACGGTCGGTTCCTTTACAGTGCCTTTGCTAACTGGATGCCACATGACCAAATGAATTTCATAGAAGCACTGGGGGTTCCGTTGAAAACGGAACGCGGGAACCGGGTCTTTCCGGTTTCTGACCAATCCAAAGATATTGTAGATGCCTTTGACCGCTGTCTGAAGCAGTGCGGCGTCAAGCGCATTCTGAATGACCGTGTTACCGAGCTTCAGTTTACAGAAGACAGGATTACCGGTGTACAAACAGAACACCATGGCCTGTTGCCGTGCACTGCCTGTATTCTGGCCACCGGCGGCTGTACCTATCCGCGGACCGGATCCACTGGAGACGGCTACCGTTTAGCTAAAGAAGCAGGGCATACGGTAACACCCTTACATCCATGTCTGGTTCCGCTTGTTTCAGATGACCCTGCTTGTAAAGACTTACAAGGTCTTTCTTTAAAGAACGTACACCTTTCCCTGTATCAAACCGGAAAGAAAAAGCCGTTGTATCAGGAACTGGGGGAAATGTTATTTACCCATTTTGGTGTCTCCGGTCCACTGGTACTCAGCGCCACTTCCCACTTGCCGGCCGGCCCCGGTCCGGAAGATTATTACCTGGAAATAGACTTAAAGCCCGGCCTGACGGAAGAGCAATTAGACAAACGAATTCAACGGGATTTTGAAGATAACGTAAACAAAGCCTTTCAAAATGCGCTTTCCCGTTTGCTGCCTTCCTCCATGATTCCGGTCATTGTCCAGAAATCCGGTATTCCGGCAGAAAAAAAGGTACACCAGATTACCAAAGAAGAGCGCCACAGCTTAGTATATTTACTAAAGCACTACCATATTCCCATTACCGGATGTCGTCCCATGGAGGAAGGCATCGTGACCGGTGGCGGCGTTTCATTAAAAGAAGTTAACCCCAAAACCATGGAATCCAAATTAAAACAAGGCCTTTACTTCGCTGGAGAGCTTTTGGACCTGGACGCCTACACAGGCGGTTATAATTTACAAATTGCCTTTTCCACCGGTCACTTAGCCGGGGAAAGCGCAGCAAAGGAGAGCAACCATGTTTAACATTGCTATTGACGGACCGGCGGGGGCCGGAAAAAGCAGCATTGCCAAAGCCGTATCCAAGGCATTAGGCTTTATTTATGTAGATACCGGCGCTTTGTACCGTACCGTTGGTCTGGCCGTTTTGCGTGCCGGCATAACTCCGGAAGATACGGAAAAAGTGGCCGCATTACTGCCTGAAATTACGGTGGATCTGGCCTTTGAAGACGGCATACAGAAAGTCCTTTTAAATGGGGAAGATGTCTCTGATGCCATCCGTACTCCGCAAATTTCCGAATATGCTTCCAAAACTTCGGCCATTCCGGCCGTGCGGCACTTTTTGTTTGATCTGCAGCAGAAGATTGCCGCCACGCACAACGTCCTGATGGACGGCCGGGATATTGGCACTGTTGTTTTGCCGAATGCGCAGTTAAAAGTGTTTTTAACTGCATCGCCCGAAGTCCGCGCCATGCGCCGTTATAAAGAGCTGACAGAAAAAGGGCAAGCTGTTGTTTATGACAACATTTTGGCAGAAGTCAAGGAACGGGATTACCGGGATACCCACCGGGAAATTGCACCGCTAAAACCGGCAGAAGATGCCGTTTTATTAGATACCTCAGACATGAGCTTTGAGGAAGTTGCAGCAACGCTGACACAATTGGCAAAGGAGACCCTTGTATGAGCACAACGGAAGTAAAAAAGATTCCACTGGCAAGCAAAAAGCCCTATGTACACAAATGGGAAAAACAAAAAGTAAAGGACAAAACCAGATTTTTCAAGTGCTGGATTCCGCTGGCAAATTATCTGTTGCATAAAGAGTTTGAATCTTTGGAATTCATTGGCTCTGAAAATGTTCCGAAAGACGGCAAAATTATTCTGATTTCCAATCACGTCAACGGCTTTGACCCAATTACCCTGATGTATGGAATTGGCATTAAGCGCTCTGCTTATTTCATGGCTAAGGCAGAATTCTATCAGGCCTTTTACATTCGCTGGGCCCTGAAAATTTTCAACGGTTTCCCGGTCAACAGAGACAAACCAGACAGAGAATCCATGAAGTTTGCGAAGAAGGTACTGGAAAAAGAGCAGATGCTGGTTATTTTCCCAGCTGGGACCAGAGACCGGTACCGCAAACGTCCGGAAACAGAAGAGGGTATTAAGGTTGGCTTTGCCATGCTGGCCAGAGATGCCAAAGCAACCGTTGTTCCGGCATCCATCCACCTGTCTTCTGATTTGGATAATCACCATCCGAAATGCATTGTCCGTTACGGAGAACCTGTTCCATATGAAGAAATGGGCTTCACCGAAGGGGTTCGGAAGTCCGCCGAACTGCGCAATGCATCCAAGATGTTAATGACCAAGGTACAGGAATTATGGGACATGGACCAGATCTGATTGTTGCGAAAACCGCCGGATTCTGTCCCGGCGCGCAGCGTATTGTAAATAGGGTAGAAGAGTTGCTAAGCCTGCACAACAATGTCTATGCAAACGGGCCAATCCTGCATAATGACCACGTCAATCAGCCATTGCAGGAAAAAGGGCTGCACTTTGAACCCGATATGGACAAAGTACCGGAAGACGCATTTGTTATTTTACGTGCACATGGTACACCATTATCTGTAAAGCAACAGTTGGACAAACGGGGCATTGCATACGAAGATATTGCCTGCCCTTATGTTGTTCGTATCCAAAAGATTGTTTCTTCCATGGATCCGGAACAGGATATTGTTATTCTGACCGGAAATCAGGAACATCCGGAAATGCAAGCCACACTGACTTACGTTTCCTGCCCTTATTATGTAGTGCAAACGCCCGAAGAATTGAAAGATTTGTTGGAAAAGAACAAGACAATCTTTGAAAAGCGGACCGTAAATCTGGTTTCCCAGACAACGTACCGGACTGATCTTTGGGAAAACTGCGTAGCTACAATAAATAACATATGTACAAACGTAAAAATTTTTGCTACAATATGTAAGGCTACCGAAGAACGGCAGTATGAGGCAAAAGTACTCTCCAAACGCTGTAAACGAATGATAGTAATCGGTGCCAGACACAGTTCCAATACTATCAAGTTGTTTAACGTGTGTAGGGAAAACTGTGATACTGTTCTAATAGACTCGGTGAAAGAGCTCAACCCTGAGTTTATTAACGGGGCAGAAACCATAGGTGTTAGTGCAGGGGCTTCAACGCCACCTGCTACAATAAAGGAGGTACTTGAGGCTATGTCCGAAGTAGTAAACAAAATTGTAGAAGATGCTGATGATTTTGACTTTGCAACCGCATTGGAAGAATCTCTGGAAAGCATGTCTTCCGATCAAAAAGTGAAAGGTGTTGTGGTTGGTATCACTCCGACTGAAATTCAGGTCGACATCGGAAGAAAACAGACCGGTTATATCAGTTATGAAGAATACAGCTATAATCCAAACGCAAATCCTGCAGAGGAATTGAAGGTTGGAGACGAAATTGACTGCGTAATCATGAAAACCAATGACGTAGAAGGCACTATCATGCTTTCCAAGCGTCGTTTTGACAGCGCAAATGCCTGGTCCGAACTGGAAGCAGCAGTAGAAGAAGGCACCACCATGGAAGGTGTTGTAACCGACATCAACAAGGGTGGCGTTATTGCTACTACCGAAAAGGGCATTCGCGTATTCATTCCTGGTTCTCTTGCCACTGAAAACAGAGGGGAACCGCTGGATGGTCTTCGTGGCACCACCGTTCAGTTCAAAGTCATTGAAGTAAACCGTCAGCGCAGACGTGCTGTTGGTTCTGTAAAGGCTGTTCTGAAGGAAGCCAAGAAAGCTGCACAGGAAAAATTCTGGGCAGAAGCAGAAGAAGGAACTGTTTACAATGGTATTGTTAAGTCCTTTACCCAGTACGGTGCTTTCGTTGACATCGGCGGCGTAGACGGCATGATTCACATCAGTGAACTTTCCTGGAAGCGCATTAAGCATCCTTCTGATGTTCTTTCTATTGGTGACACCGTAGAAGTTTACATCAAGTCTCTGGAAAACAACCGTATTTCCCTTGGCTACAAGAAGGAAGAAGACAACCCATGGGCCATCCTGAAGAAGACCTATGAAGTTGGAGACGTAGTAGATGCCAAGATTGTTGGCATGACTGCATTCGGTGCCTTTGCAAACATCATTCCGGAAATTGATGGTCTGATCCACATTTCCCAGATTGCAGACAAGCGCATTGAAAAGCCGCAGGATGTTCTTTCCATTGGTGACAGCGTCAAAGTTAAGATTACTGACATTGACTATGACAAGAAGCGCGTAAGCCTTTCCATCCGTGCTCTTCTTGAACCGAAGGAAGACGAAGAAGTAGAAACCGGCGAAGCCTTCGTTGCTTCTTCTGATGACATTGCTGCAGCTGCAGAAGTTGCAGAGGCTGCTGCAGAAGCAGAAGCCACCGAAGAATAATTCGGATTAACTCAGTTAAAAACAGTAGCTGTCTTTTGACAGTTACTGTTTTCTTTTTACAGAAGGGAGTTCGGCATGGAACTTCAATTTTCTATTACCCAGGATGTCTGGCAACGCCTGCAGCAGGAGTCCAGACCACTGGTTCTGTATGGAACCGGAAACGGTGCCGAAAAGCTGCTGGCTGTACTGGAAAAATATCAGATTTCCGTTTCTGATATTTTTGTATCCGATGCCTTTTATCGCGACCAGGAATTTCATGGTTACACCTGTCTACGGTATACTGACATCTGCCAGAAATACGAAGATTGCATTATTCTGATTGGCTTTGCCATTTTCCGTGATGACATGATCCATACCATCAAAGAAATTGCCAAGAAATATGAAGTCCTGGCGCCGGAGGTTCCGGTATTTGGCTATG
Source organism: Bacteroidaceae bacterium (assembly GCA_963600825.1). GTDB lineage: Bacteria > Bacillota > Clostridia > Oscillospirales > Acutalibacteraceae > RUG420. Next base: position 28,235 of record CAVCCW010000002.1, read on the forward strand.
ACGTTTTTACCCTGAACCACTTAACCACTTATCAGGAAGAAATCCAGCAGATCTATAATGCCCTGGCAGATGAACAATCCCGCAAAGTCTTTTCCTCCGTCTTACACTACCGTTTAACAGGGCAGCTGTCTTACCTGTTTAATTGTGAAACACCGCGGCAGGAGGTATTTGATAACCTCATTCACCCCGGCGATACAGCTACTTACGTAGATTTGGGAGCTTACCGCGGAGATACCATAGAAGAATTTTTACAGGTAACAGGAGGCCGGTTTCAATCCATTTATGCCTTGGAACCGGATACTAAAAACTATCAAAAGCTGCAGGAGTATTTAGCTACTCTTCCGAAGGAAATAAACAGTCGGATTAACACCTATCCGTTTGCCTCCTGGTCTGAGCAAACAACACTTCCTTTTGATGGGGGTGGCGGACGGAATTCTTCCGTCAACACCGGAAAAAGGGAGGTACAGGCCACAGATGTAGATTCTGTCTTAAAAGGAATCAAGGCTACCTACATAAAAATGGACGTAGAAGGAGCCGAAGCAGAAACTTTAATGGGCTTAAAACAAACATTAGCGGTCTTTAAGCCAGCACTAGCGGTTTCCGCTTACCATCGAACCACGGATCTTTTTTTGTTGCCGTTACAGATCTTAACACTGCAACCCCAGTATCAACTGTATTTGCGGCATCATCCGTATATTCCTGCCTGGGAAACCAATTATTATTGTCTGTAAATGGGCTTTCTAACGGTCTGTTTTATGTTATAATCTTTTGCGTACCAATTAGAAAACGGAGGCTCCCTAATGACTTTTCGGGAATCCGTGTTGGTTGCAATTGCTTTTGTTTTATTAGCCGGCATTATTGCTTATAATGCAGTTACCCTTTCTTCCTCGGAAGAAGGGGATGTTTTGGAGTCTGTCAGTACTTCTGTTAGTACTTCTATCAGCACTTCTTCCAGTGTGTCTTTTTCAGAAACGGAAAGTACTACATCGCAGAGCAGCAAAGAGACAACAGCAGGAAAAGTAAACATTAATACGGCTGGGCTTACCGAACTAACTACCTTAACCGGAATCGGGGAGGTGAAGGGGCAGGCCATTATAGATTATCGAACGGAGCACGGACCGTTCGCTTCGGTGGATGAATTGACGAATGTCAGCGGCATCGGAGACAAGACTCTGGCTAAAATCAGAGATCAAATTACCGTTTAATGCCGGAAAGAAAGGGTTTTCTATTATATGCAATTCGTCATTCTGGATTTGGAATGGAATACGGCCTTTGACAGGCGTGGCCACCAATATATCAGTGAAATCATTGAATTCGGTGCAATCAAGTTAGATGAAGATTTAAAGACTGTGGATACCTATGCCAGATTTGTTAAGCCACAGATTGAAACACATCTGCATTCCAGAGTCAAAAAATTAACTCATATTACCAACGAAGATATTAAAGATGCCGCAGGGTTCTTAAATGTGGCAGACGACTTTACTCGTTGGATTGGAGACATAGACAATACAGTCATCCTTTCCTGGGGAGACATGGACGTTCGTGCCTTAACGGAAAACTACCGGTATTATTTGTCAGATCCAACCATCCCATTTCTGAAGTATTATGCTGACGCACAAGCCTTTTTTATGAAGCAGAAAAACTTGCAGCCCAGTCAGCAAATCGGTCTGAGCAATGCCGCAGAAATGATCCATCTTGACGCAGAAAACTATGTTCATCATCGGGCATTGGGTGACTGTGAAATGACGGCTGTTATTTTCCGCGTGGTGTATGATGAGGATCGCCTAACGCCCTTTATCCGCGTTTGTAACGAAGAATACTACCGGCGTTTGCTGTTTCATCCGTATATTATTAAGGACATTCATAGTCCGTATGTAGAGGAGGACTCTTTAGGCTGTAAGTGCATAGACTGCCATATTCCATGTCAGTCAACCACAGAATGGGCCTTTGCTAACAGCTCCTTCCGTGCCTTTTTTGTTTGCCCGGAATGCGGCCAACGGTATCGTTGCAATGTGCAAATACGTCGTTTGTATTCCCAAATTAATACCAAAAAGACCGTTACCAAATTAGAGGAAACGGAATAAAGAAGAAAAAAAGAAAAGCCCGTTACGAACAACCGTAACGGGCTTTTGTAATTGTATTTATTTAGTCCATATAACCTTCTGCAGCAAGCAGTTCTGCCAGAAGTACGGCACCGCCTGCGGCACCGCGAAGCGTATTATGGGAAACGCAAACAAATTTGTAGTCATACTGTGTGTCTTCACGAAGACGGCCAACAGAAATGGCCATGCCTTTGTCCAGGTTCCGATCCAGTTTGGACTGCGGACGGTCGTCCTCTTCAAAGTAGTGCAGGAACTGCTTTGGAGCAGACGGCAAATCCAGTTCCTGAGGCTTACCGGAGAAGGATGCCCAGGTTTCCAGAATTTCTTCCTTGGTCGGCTTCTTGGCAAAGCGGACAAAGGCGGCAGCCAGGTGGCCGTCAGAAACCGGTACCCGCAGGCACTGTGCCGTAAAATGCGGCTTGGTTGCCGGAACAATTTCACCATTTTCAATATGACCCCAAATCTTCAGCGGTTCCTGTTCAGACTTTTCTTCTTCACCGCCGATGTACGGGATAACGTTATCCAAAATTTCCGGGAATGTATCAAACGTTTTGCCTGCACCGGAAATGGCCTGATAAGTACATACCAAAACATCTTCTACACCGAACTTTTCATCCAGTGGGTACAGAGGCGGTACATAAGACTGCAAGGAGCAGTTAGACTTAACGGCAACAAAGCCGCGCTTGGTGCCAAGGCGCTTCCGCTGGTCTTCAATTACTTTAATGTGGTCCGCATTCAGTTCTGGAATAACCATTGGTACATCCGGAGTAAAGCGGTGTGCACTATTGTTGGAAACAACCGGAATTTCTGCCTTAGCATATGCTTCTTCCAGTGCTCTGGTTTCCGGCTTAGAAAGGGAAACAGCGCAGAATACAAAGTCTACCAGACCGGCAATCTTTTCAATATCTTTTTCGGCATCCAGAATTACCATGTCTTCCATGCTTTTTGGCATGGGGGCAGTGTTAATCATCCAGGCTTTAACGGCATCTTTGTAGGTTTTACCTGCAGAACGGGAGCTGGCAGCTAACGCGGTAACGGTAAACCAAGGATGGTTTTCAAGGATGGTGGCAAACCGCTGGCCTACCATACCGGTAGCACCAATGATGCCGACTTTGTACTGTTTCATAATTAATTCCCTCCGGGATGTAAGTTTTGAAATCCGGTTGTAAACCAGGATTCAATGCAATATAATAGAGCAAGTTGTTTTGCCAAAAAACGGCTTCAACAGTCGCTTTTTGCAAACTTGGAAATACTATAAAACATTGCATCTGTAAAGTCAATTGAAAGAGGCCTTCTGACATGAAAAAATCCGACTTCTGGTATCATCTTCCAGAGGAATTAATTGCGCAAACGCCGTTAAAACAGCGGGATGCATCCCGGCTGCTTCATATGGATCGGGAAACTGGGGAACTGACCCACGGTCATTTTGATGATATTCTGCACTTCCTCCATCCCGGTGATTGCCTGATTATCAATGATACCCGTGTCCTTCCGGCACGCATTTATGGCGTAAAAGAGGGAACCGGAGCCGTAGTGGAATTCCTGTTATTAAAGCAGGTTGCACTGGACACCTGGGAATGCCTGGCAGGTCCGGGAAAGAAAGCCAAAGAAGGCACATCGTTTTCCTTTTCTGATGGCAAATTAATGGGCACAGTGGAGCAGGTCAAAGAAGACGGAAACCGCATCGTTCACTTCACCTATGAAGGAGATAATTTCTATTCTATTCTGGAAGAAATAGGCCAAATGCCATTACCACCCTACATTAAGGAAAAATTGGAAGACAAAGAACGCTACCAAACCGTATACTCCAAAGAATTGGGTTCCGCCGCAGCACCGACCGCCGGTCTGCATTTTACGCCGGAACTGCTGGAACAGGTAAAGAAAATGGGCGTTAATATTGGTAAAGTTACCTTACATGTCGGGCTTGGCACGTTCCGGCCGGTCAAAGAAGACTGCATAGAAAATCACCACATGCACACAGAACATTACCGCATGCCGAAAGAGACTGCAGATTTAATTAATCAAACCAAAGAAAACGGCGGTCGTGTCATTTGCGTCGGAACCACCAGCTGCCGAACGGTGGAGAGTGTGGCAACAAAATTAGGCTGCATCGCCGAAGATGAAGACAATACCAGCATCTTCATCTACCCGGGATATCAGTTCCGCTGCATGGACGGCCTTATTACCAATTTCCATCTGCCGGAAAGCACCCTGATTATGCTGGTGTCCGCCTTTGCCGGATACGAACACACCATGCATGCCTATGACGTTGCGGTACAGGAACAATACCGTTTCTTTTCCTTCGGCGATGCAATGTTTATCTCTTAAAGGAGTTTCCACATGTTTCAAGTACTAAAAACGGAAGGCGCCGCACGGCGTGGCACATTTACCACCGTCCACGGCGTTGTCCAGACCCCGGCCTTTCAAAATGTGGCCACTTGCGGCGCCATTAAGGGCGCGGTGTCCGCGTTGGACTTAAAAGAGTCCCTGAAAACCCAGGTCATGCTCTGCAATACATACCACTTGCACGTCCGCCCCGGAGACAAATTAATTAAGGAAATGGGCGGACTGCACAAGTTTACCGGATGGCAGGGTCCTATTTTAACGGACTCCGGCGGATTCCAGGTTTTTTCCCTTGCCAAATTAAATAAGATTAAGGAAGAGGGGGTCTACTTTAACTCCCACGTGGATGGCCGCGCCCTGTTTATTGGTCCGGAGCAGTCCATGCAGATTCAGTCTAACCTTGGCTCAACCATTGCCATGGCTTTTGACGAATGTGTTGCTAACCCGGCCACTTATGAATATGCTTCCATGTCCTGTGCCCGGACTACCAGATGGCTGGAACGCTGCAAGGTGGAAATGGAACGTTTAAATGCGCTGCCGGACACGGTCAATCCAAACCAATTGCTGTTTGGGATTAATCAAGGCTGCACATTCCCAGATTTACGAATTCAACATATGAAGGATATTGCTTCCCTGGACTTAGATGGCTATGCCATTGGCGGACTTGCCGTTGGAGAGCCAAAAGAAACCATGTATGAAATCATCTCTGCCGTAGAGCCCTATGCGCCGAAAGACAAAATTCGTTATCTAATGGGGGTAGGAACACCAGGCAATATTATTGAGGCTGTTTCCCGTGGCGTGGACCTGTTTGACTGCGTTATGCCAAGTCGCAACGCCAGACATGGCCAGCTCTTTACTTGGGAAGGCGTTCGGAATTTGAATAATCAGAAATATGAAAAAGACGAGCTCCCGATTGATCCTACTTGTGACTGTCCAACCTGCCGTAATTATTCCAGAGCCTATCTTCGGCATCTGTTAAAGGCCAACGAAATGTTAGGCATGCGGCTTTGTGTTATGCATAATCTGTATTTCTACAACACCCTGATGGAGCGAATTCGGGACGCATTGGATCAAGGCACCTTCCAAAGTTTCCATGATCAGTATGTAGACCTGTTAGATACTAGAATTTAAGAAAACAGCATGGTATAATAAGCGTGTTAATCGGGAAAACCCGTAAATTATGGAGGTACAACAATGGATTTTAACGCCCTTGCCGTTCTTTTAAGCACGGCATCTACATCCGGATCTAGCAGCTCTTCCGGTGCATCTTCTTTTTGGATGGTTGCAATTCTGATCTTCTTTGTAGTTTATATGTTCATGATGTCTAGAAGAGACAAGAAACAAAGAAAAGAAGAACAGGACATGAGAGAATCTCTGAACATCGGAGATGACATCATGACCATCGGCGGTGTCATGGGTCGGATTGTTTCTGTAAAAGAAGACAGCATTGTCATTGAAACCGGAACGGATCGCACCAAGATTCGCTTTGCTAAGACCGCTATTGCCACTAACCTGAGTGCAAAAGAACGTGCAGAAGCTGCCAAGAAGGCTGCAGCAGATAAGGCTGCCGCAGAAAAGGAAGCTAAGAAAGCTGCCAAAGAAAAGGCAAAGAAAGACAAATAAGTGTTTGACTTTGCACGTTTAATATGATATATCTTGTTCTAACGCGCGGAGGGCAAGTTGCTCAAAGAAACAACAAGCCGGATAAGGCGCAGACTGAAATGTCTGTTCCTTATCCGGCTTTTTTCGTGAAAAGGAGAATTTTGATATGGATTTTCTGAACGGGAAAATCAGACCAATTTATTTCAAATATCTGGCTGCTGCCTTTGGAAGTGCAATGATTACTTCCATTTACTCTATTGTTGATATGGCCATGGTAGGGCAATATCAGGGACCAGAGGGAACTGCAGCTCTTGCTGTTGTTGCTCCAGTCTGGAATATTATTTACAGTCTTGGATTATTGATGGGGATCGGCGGCAGTGTTATTTTCAGCACAAAACGTGGAGTAAAAAAGCCAGACGGTAGCGAAAATCAGTATTTTACAACTGCGCTGATTGGATCAGTTCTTTTATCTATTCTGGCCTGGATTGGGATTCTTTGCTTTGAACAGCCCATTTTAACATTCTTTGGGGCAGACGACTCCTTATACTTGTTGGCAAAGGAATACATGGTTCCAATTAAGTTCGTCTTTCCGTTGTTCCTGTTTAACCAAATGCTGGCTGCGTTTTTACGGAACGATAAAAACCCGAAGCTGGCAACCATAGGCGTATTGTCCGGCGGTATTTTTAATATCTTTGGAGACTACTTCTTTGTCTTTACCTGCAACATGGGAATTTTGGGCGCCGGTCTTGCCACAGCCATTGGGTCTGTCGTTTCTTTTGCTGTCATGTTAACGCATTTCTTCCGCAAGAAAAATACATTGCAACTGATAAAGCCGGAGCACTTCTTCCGTCAGTTGAAGGAAATTTCCGTTACCGGCTTTTCTACGTTCTTTATTGATGTAGCAATGGGAATTTTAACAGTTCTGTTTAATCGGCAAATTATGACCTATCTTGGAGCCGATGCTCTTTCCATTTATGGCCCTATTATCAACGTCAGCACGTTTGTACAATGCTGTGCTTACAGCGTTGGTCAGGCATCCCAGCCCATCATTTCCACTAATTACGGGGCTGGAAAAGGGGAGAGAATTAAAGAAACACTTCGTCTGGCTTTAGCTACTACCGCTGTTTTCGGAATCTTCTGGACCGTCCTCAGTATAGCGGTTCCCAACTTTTATATTCGCGTCTTCATGGACCCGACACCGGAAATTTTGAAGATGGCACCGGCAATTATTCGTACCTATGCTGCATCATTTCTGCTCCTGCCGTTTAATATTTTTTCCACCTATTACTTCCAGTCCATTATGCAGCCCAAAACCGCCATGGTAGTGTCAGTATCCAGAGGACTTGTCATCAGCGGTATTTTGATTTTAGTCCTTCCAATGATTGCTACCCCAAACGCTATTTGGTTAACCATGCCAATTACAGAACTTCTGGTCATGATTTACGCCGCTTGGTCCATGAAAAGATACACTAACGCACTTCCTTTAAAGAACGCCGTTTAATCTTCTGATTTTTTGGCCTGCTCTTTAATTTTTCTGTCTATTTCCTTGCGATTTACCGGTGCATTTAATGGATTGTTATCCGTTGCCGTCTTCAGCTGTTCGTTTACCACGTGCGTATAAATTTGCGTGGTTCCCACATTTTCATGGCCTAAAATTTCTTTCAGCTCCAAAACATCAGCATTCCCGTACTGGTACATCAAAGTGGCGGCAGTGTGGCGCAGTTTGTGGACAGAATAACCCTCTAATCCGGCTTTTTCCAATGCCTGATAAACAACGTGTTGCACCGTTTTCGGTGAAATGCGTTGTTTCCGGTTGCTTAGAAAGAGCGCCGTTTTGTCCTTAACGCCGTCCACCGGCCGCACAGCCATATATGCATTAACTGCTTGAATACAGGCATCATTCAAGTAAATAGTCCGTTCTTTGTTGCCTTTACCGGTAATTTTAACCGTATTGTCATTTCTAATGTCTGTGTAGTTTAAGCTGACCAGTTCGGAAAGACGCATGCCACAGTTTAAGAAGAGCGTAATCATGGCATAGTCACGCTCTTTATTGGGTCCATCTGCGGCCTTCTCTAGTAGTTCCATGGCTTCTTCCAATGTCAGGTATTTGGGTAGCGTTTGCTTCATTTTAGGCGTGTCCAATTCTTGCATCGGGTTTTCTTCCAAAATGTGTTTCTGCACCGTACAGAACTTAAAAAAAGCACGTAAGGAAGATACTTTCCGAGCTCTGGTACGTGCCGAATTTTGCCGTTCATCCTTACAAAAGGAAAGAAAGGCATAGGCATCTGCTAATGTGATTGTTTTGATAAAGGAAGCATCTATGTCTTTAATAATAATTTCTTCAAAAGGCTCGGAAGGGGAGACCAGGCCCCGTTCTTTCTTTAAAAATCGAAAAAACGTACGCAGATCCGAGGCATACTCGCTAATAGTTGCCTTGGATTTGTTTTTGATGGCATCCATATAGTTTAGAAATTCCACAAGCAAGGGTGGAAAGGTATCATAATCTGCACGGGTAATCATAGAAAACTCCTTTTTATTGAACAGTGGTTAACGTGAAACAGTTTCACATTAGCATTCTTTTATTCCAGTCATTTATGCTGCTTGTTGCAGTACTCATTTTGTATCATTCTCTTATATTATAGATTTATCAGCCCAGATATACAAGCTGGAGAAAGTCGTGCTTTCAGCCAGCAATGTATCTTCATATTTAAATTGTAGAAACTAATTATTTTCGCATAACTATGTGCTTAATTCTTATTTTAACTGATATGTTCTGTTATTTTAAGCTGTGCGTATACTTGTTTTTTTAGATTTTTTATTCGTTTCTCAAAGAAACTGATTTAAGCCTAGAAAATGAGCAAAAAAGATTCAATCAGTTTTTTTCGTACAGAGGAAGACTCATGCAGAAAAAACTGATTGAATGGAAGGAAACTGAAATGATACCGAGCGTCAGTATCTAACATACAGAACAGAATATAAACACAGAATAAAAGCGTAATCCGGTTCAGACTCAGAATCTGATCTCAGATTACGCTCTTTTGCTTTTTTGCCCGCCCTTAATTATACAAAACATTTATTTTGTATAATTAAGTACTTTCTTTTTACTGGACTTATTTATCTGCCTCCCGCTAAATCGCCAGAGAAAAAATCAGATGGCAGCATCTAATGCCTGGCTGATATAACGCACTCCAATGACTTCAATCTGACTGAAGACATCCTTCGGCAAATATTTCAAATTGTCTTTCGGAACAATGACTCTGGAAAAACCAAGCCGTGCAGCTTCTCTGACACGTTGTTCACAGTAGCCAACACTACGGATTTCTCCGGCAAGACCAATTTCGCCAAACGCCAAAACATCATCTTTGACAACAACATTTTTTAGACTGGAAACCAGTGCCAATGCCACAGACAGATCTGCAGCTGGTTCATTCAGCTTTAAGCCGCCAATAACGTTCAGATAAACGTCCATATTGGAGAAGTAGTACCCTCCCCTTTTTTCCAGCACGGCCAGAATCATGTTAATACGATTAAAATCAAATCCGTTGCACATACGCCGCGGATTACCAAATCCAGTGGTTGTAGCAAGTCCTTGGACTTCTGCCATAATGGGTCTGGAGCCTTCCATAATGCAGGCAACACACGATCCTGAGGCATTTTCCGGGCGTCCGGAAAGCATCATCAGGCTAGGGTTTTCTACCTGTCGCAGGCCACGGTCCATCATCTCAAAAACACCAATTTCATTGGTAGAACCAAAACGGTTTTTGGCAGCTCTGAGGATGCGGTAAGACAGATTTCGCTCTCCTTCAAAATAAAGGACGGTATCTACAATATGTTCCAGCACCTTAGGTCCTGCAATATTGCCATCTTTATTGACGTGACCTACCACAATAATGGGAATATTCAATTCTTTACAGGCCCTGGTCAACCAGTTGGTGCATTCCCGCACCTGGGTAATGCTGCCTGCCGAAGAACTGAGTTCGGTTAACATCATGGTTTGAATGGAGTCAATAATGACAACGTCTGGTGCTGCCGTACGCATTTCTTCAGTAATCAGTTCTACATCCGTTTCAGCCATAACAGACAGATTCTCAGAAGTAACACCAAGCCGGTCTGCCCGCAGTTTTATTTGATGCGGACTTTCTTCTCCGGAGACATAAAGAACCGTCAGGTTTTCTCCAAAGGTCTGGCATACCTGCAACAAAATGGTTGACTTACCAATACCGGGATCACCACAGAGCAGGACAATGGAGCCTTTGACAAGGCCTCCGCCTAAAACACGGTCAAATTCGGTCATGCCGGTGTGATACCGCTGTTCCCCATCTGTTTTAATTTCATTCATTTTATAGGATAAGGCTCGTCTACCGGTACTTTCTTTCCGAACCGTTCTGCCGGAAGGTGTCATTTCTTCTTTTTTGCGAACCTCTTCCACCATGGTATCCCATTCCCCACATTGCGGGCACTTTCCATACCACTTCGGATTTTCATATCCACAGGACTTGCAGACAAAAACGCTTTTTAGTTTGTTGGCCATAATTTATCCTTTAAAAAAGAACTACCAAAAGCATTTTAAAGTTTTCTTTGCCTTCTACCGCATGCGGATGTTTAGCCGGCATAACAATGGAGTCTCCTTCCGTCAGCTCATACTCCACACCGTCAATGGTAATCTTGCCGACGCCATCCAGGCAGGTAACAAAGGCATCTCCACCGGATTCATGAGTACTGATTTCCTCCCCTTTCCAGAAAGAGAAAAGGGTAACACTGACAAAATTATTCTGTGCCAGGGTCTTGCTGACAACCTGACCCTGCTGATACTCTACTTCGTCCTTTAACTTCAAAACTTTGGCTTTATCCATATTTTTTAACATACGTATTCCTCACTTAACAAAATTGTTTTTCTTATTATAACGCGTACTCTTTGTGAATAAAAGTAAAAGGACCTACTATACGGCAGGTCCTTTTTGCATGGCTTGATTTTCAGTTTACTTATTTCTGTAAGACCTATTGAAGATAATGTTGTATGGATCATACTTGGTAAGTAATGTCTTCCAAGGTTCCTTGTGCAGGAACGGCTTCTTGATTTCAAAATCCAAGGTGCCGTTTTTGCGGTCTTCCGGATACGTGGAAGTGGAAGGAATAACAAAGTGGAATTCATCTTCCATAATTTCAATGGTACAACCGTCTACCCGCTGGCATTCGCCGTCTACGTTAATGGCACGCTTCTTTGGCTTCTTGCGTTTGTCTTCAATGGTCAGTTTCTTACCACGCAGCACTTCTACATACGGGCGTTTCCAGTGGTCTCCTTTGACCTGCCAGTTCAACATGGCAACTTTAAAGAGTACCGGCCAGGAAGTCATTCGGCGGAAGGCTACCACGTCTAACAGATGGTCTTCCGGATCTGCCCAAGGTGCAACCTTGATGCCGGAGCCATACCAACGGGAGTTACAGCCAACTACAAAGCAGAACGGGCCTTCAATCTTCTGTCCGTCCAGGGTGACATCAAAATCAAATTTGGTACGGGTAATGGCACAGGCAAGACCTGCCAGCATATACGTAATGTGTCCTACTGCACCCGGAACAGACTTCATTTTTCCCTGTTCCAGACAAGCTTCTGCGTCAAAGCCCATGGAAGTCTGGTTAATAGCGTATTCTACGCCGTTTTCGTGGGTAACCTTTAATCCGTCCAAGGTCACCGCTGTTCCGTTAATCAGATCTTCTACCTGCAGGAACTGGTCTGCCGTACCGAACAGCCGGAGGAAGTCGTTTCCAGAGCCCTTCGGCACTACTGTAATTTCTGCGTTTGGGAAACCTACTGCACCATTGCACACTTCATAGAGGGTTCCGTCTCCCCCAACGGCGTAGAAACGAACCGGTTCCCCACCGGCTTCCGCTGCCTTTTCCTTGACGAACCGAATTCCGTCTCCAGCGCAGGTAGTGTTGTAGATTTCATAGTCAACACCGGTTTTCTGCACAGCTGGAATGATGTAGTCATTCACAACATCATACGGGATGTTCTTTCCGGAAACCGGATTCACCACAAAATAATGTTTCATAACACATACTCCTTTTTATTTAAAATACATATAATATTGACACTTAATCATGCCGTTATATAATTTCCTCCGTTTATCTGCTTTTCGTCCGAACAGTTGTTCAAAGTCTTCCGCAGGGCTAATGATGTTATAAGCCCAGCCACGTTCCCGTGGGAATTTTTCCCCGAGCACCTGATACAGGCGATTTGCTTCTTCTGATTCTAACAAGCGTTCTCCGTACGGCGGGTTGACAATGACCGTCCCCCGGTCAGACTTGCGCTGAAATTCTGAAATGTCTTTTACTTCAAAGGTAATTCGTTTTTCTACACCGGCGCGGCGTGCATTTTCTTTGGCAATTTCTACTGCGGCCGGGTCAATATCCGAGCCATAAGCCTGGAAGGAGCAATCAAAGTCTACTAAATCCGCTGCACGTGTCCGTTCTTCAGCCCAAACCTCTGGGGCAATCTGCGGGAAGGTTTCTGCTGCAAAGCGTCTGTGGATGCCTGGCGCCATTTTCAGGGCCTGCATGGCCCCTTCAATTAAAATGGTACCGGAGCCGCACATGGGATCATATAAGGTATGATACGGCCGCAGTCGTGCCAAATTGCAAAGGGACGCCGCCAGGGTTTCCTTCATAGGGGCTCCGTTTGCCTGCAAACGGTATCCCCGTTTGTGCAGACCGGTTCCGGTGGTGTCAATTAAAAGGCACACTACGTCCTTCATAATAGAAAACTGAATTTGATATTTGGTGCCAGATTCTTCAAACCAGTTTAGCTGATATTTGCTTTTTAGGCGCTCTACCACAGCCTTCTTAATAATAGACTGGCAGTCAGAAACAGAAAACAGTTTTGAATTCAGAGAATACCCCTTTACCGGGAATGCGTCCTGCTTGCCAATCCAAAGTTCCCAAGGAAGCGCTTTGGTTCCTTGAAATAATTCTTCAAAGCTTCTGGCTTCAAAGGTACCCACTAAAATCTGAATCCGTTCTGCATAACGGCAGCAGAGATTGGCTCTGGCTAAAATATGTTCATCTCCGGAGAAGAGAACACGCGCATTTTCTGCCTGGACATCCTCCGCTCCCAGTTCTTTTAATTCATTTGCTATTAAAGATTCCAAGCCAATTAGACATGGAACAACAAAATTCATATACATTTATAGTTAACAACCTTTACAAACTTTACATAAAGAAACCGCCAGGATCCCCTGACGGTCTGAATTGGGCATACCTAATATGTTAAAATTATACAAATTTTTTTGGCTTCAGTCAACTGAACCATAAAATTTGCTTGCCATCTTTCTGACAAAACAACCGGTATTACAGCACACCACTTGCATGCCGCGTTACATGGCATCCAACATTGACAGATACCGGTAAGCCGGCAATATGGGTTCCGCTATATTCAATATTAACAGCAAGACAGGTGGTCTTTCCGCCAAAGCCTTGTGGACCAATTCCGGTTTGGTTAATTTCTGTCAACAATTCTGCTTCCAAATCCGCATAAAAAGGATTGGCATTCCGCTGTTCTACTGGGCGACACAGGGCTTTCTTTGCCAGATAGGCACAATATTCAAAGTCCCCACCGATGCCGATGCCCAGCACCATAGGCGGACAAGGATTGGATCCGGCCTGACGAACCACATCCAAAATATATCCTTTTATATCTTCCAAACTTGCTGCCGGGGTAAACATCTTTAGCTGAGACATATTTTCTGAGCCAAACCCTTTCGGCGCAACAGTAATTTTAATCTGATTTCCTTCTACTACCCGTAAATGGAGAATGGCCGGCGTGTTATCATTGGTATTAACGCGGTTTAACGGATCTGCCACAACCGATTTCCGAAGGAAGCCTTCCTCATATCCTTTGGCAACGCCGGCGTTAATGGCGTCTCCAATCAATCCACCTTCCACGTGGACATCGGCACCCAGATCAACAAAAACGACTGCCATACCGGTATCCTGGCAAATGGGAATATCCAATTCTTTGGCTGCATCCAGGTTCTTTACCAAATCCTGCATAATGGATGCTGGCAACGCCTCTGTTTCCTGTTGACAACCCTCTGATATGCAAGTGATTAAATCATCAGGAAGGATCTTGTTGGCACGAATACAAAGCGCTGCTGTCAGATCAACTATTTCCTGAAATGGAATGGAACGAATACTCATGTTCTCCTGTTACTTCCCTTTTAATATCTTTTGTTTCCGCCGCGGCGGCTGTATCCACCATGTTTAGATTCGGTTGCATGCTTGTAATCTGCCATTTTGGAATCCGAATCTACTTTAAATTTTGCCATCATTTCTTCAAAGGTCATTTCCGAAGCCGGTTTGGTTTCCTTTTTCTGACCCTGCCATACATTGGGCTTTGGACGCGGCTTCCTTTCCCGCTGTTCTGTATGGCCTTCTCCTTTTGTAGCAGCCTGACGTTCCTTGGCGTCCATCAGTTCCTGATTGCCTTCCACCTGTTTTAATGAAAGGCTGATTTTTCCGGTATTATCAATACCGATTACTTTTACGTTGACCTCTTGTCCCTTTTCCAAAAAGTCCGCAATATCTTTTACAAAATGATTGGATACTTCGGAAATGTGAACCAGACCTACTTTGTCATTCTCCAAATTGACAAAGGCGCCAAACTTGGTCAGCCCCGTAACTTTTCCTTTTACAATTGCTCCTACTTCCAAGGCCATGCAAAAAATTTCCTTCCCCTAGTTGATTTCTTTTATATTATTCTCCTGAGCCGGAGGCGGTGTCATAATAAACACTTTCTCCGGGAAGAACATAGCCTAATATATCCCGCGCAACGCGTTCCATATAAGATTCATTATCTTCGTTTTCTTTCAAATCCTTCAAATCTTCATTCTGTTCCGAAACTTCTTCCAGCTGTGTCTGCGCTTCCGCCAGTTCCTGTTTCTTTTCCTTGATATCCAGTTGCACTGAAACCAGAGAAATAAGGAAATAACCGATAAGGGCCACCAGGGCAAGCGTCAAAATAAAGCTGAAGCGTCTTTGTTTTTCCCGTTTTGTAGCCAAAACAACCGCCTTTCTTCCCCTTTATCCGGCAGATTTTCAAGCAAAAAAATTATACAATATCTATTTCCCGGATTGCAAGCAAACATGCAGTTTTTTAGGAATCCGACAGCAATTCATACAGGTCTCCTGCCGTTTCCTTGGTAGCGTACTCAGAAACTGTACGTACTTTGGCTTTCAAAATCCGGTTCCCCATATGAATTTCAATAATGTCTCCCTCTTTCACGTCATAAGAAGCCCGGGCAACCTTGTCATTAACCAAAACATGTTTGGCATCACAAAGCTCATTGGCAACCGTACGGCGTTTTACCAGGCGAGATACTTTTAAATATTTATCCAGTCTCATGTTGACTCCTATCTTTCACAAGAAAGAAAAAGGAGGAGTGACTTCCACTCCTCCTCTTCATATACTCAAAATCTGATTATTTAACAGCGTCTTTGAGAGCTTTACCGGCCTTAAAAGCAGGAAGCTTGGATGCAGGTACCTGCATTGGTTCACCGGTGCGCGGGTTGTGACCCTGCTTTGCGGCGCGGTCGCGTACTTCAAAAGTACCGAAACCAACGAGCTGAACCTTATCTCCGGCTTTCAGTGCGTCAGTGATGCCTTCGATAACAGCGGCAACTGCTTTTTCTGCGTCTTTCTTTGTGAAGCCGGTAGAAGCGGCTACAGCATTAACAAGATCAGTTTTATTCATGTACTTGTCCTCCAAAAAAATAAATTTGTTTCAAACGATTATGAATAAAGTACAGATTACTTCATAAGCATTTTACTTTATCAGTCCGTGCTTTTCAAGTACTTTTGCGATTTTTTGGCCTTTTGGTAAGCCCAGAACATCCTCCTTACTCAGGACATTCAACAGAAGTACAAAGCCAACCCAGGAAATAACGGCAACCACTGCAGCAATGATGGTTGCATAGGTAAATCCGGAATGACGACCCTGCCCTGTTCCTTCCGGGAACAGACCGTAACAGATTTGATAAACTCCATAACAAACTGCGGCAGCAAGAGCGCCCGCAAAAGCCGGCTTTAAGAAAGTATCTTTCCAATTAATCTTTACCTGGGTTTCCTTCAACAGGGCATGCAGATTCTGTGCAACAACAATAACATAGAACAGAATGGTTCCGACAGGTGCGCCTTTCAGGTTGATAACCGGGATGCTAACCAGAATATAGTTACAAACAATTTTGGCTATAGATGCCCAAATTAAAGATTTTACCGGTACATCTGTCCGGTTGACTGCCTGTAACATATTGGTAATTGGTGTGGAAATAGACAACAGCAGGGCAAAAATGCCAAAAATCTGAACATACGGCGTAGTAATACTAAGGGACGCTTCTGCTTTCGTACCAACATAGAAGATCTTTAAAATTGGTCCTGCCAAAACAGCCATACAGAGACCAGCAGGTACAGATAAAAGCGTTGCCGTCTTCAAAACCGTGGAAATAGAGGAACGCATTTTGTCTTTATCCTTCAAAGCAAAAGCACCGGAAAGAACCGGAATGGCGCTTAACCCAAGCGTCATTATTACAGACGGGACCAGATTACGGAAGTCAAACGCAGTGGCATAAGAGCCGTACAAGAATGCGCCAATATCCTCTTTTAAGGTTCCTGACCAGGTAATGGCCGTGGCATACATGTTGTAAACTGTGTCAAAGTCTTTATCCAGCGCGCTGTTCAGTCGGTTGTTAATAGTGGAAGAGTCAATTAAGTTGGTAATGTTCAGAATTAAGGAAGTGGTCATAACCGGAACAGCAAACTTAATAATATGTTTTGCCAAAGAACGATCCGATTCCTGCACATCTGGTGCTTGCAGCAACATGTCCTTGGTAATTCCATCGCCAATCAGTCTGTGCCTGATTTGCAAATAAATCAGGCCAACCACGGTACCGGCTGTAACGCCGATTACTGCAGCAGCTGCAGTATAGGGAGCCATGATGCTTTCGCATTGTGCCAGCGTTGTACAGGTTTGACCCAACACTTTACCGGTAGCATAGTACTGATCTGCTCCGTAGCTCATAACGTCATAGGCAAGTAGAATTCCCACTGCCATTTTGATTATTGCTTCAATGACCTGTGAATAACCGGTCGGCTTCATATTCCGTAAGCCTTCGTAGTAGCCACGATAAGAAGACATCATACAGCAGAATAAAATGGCCGGCGCCAACAAGAATAAGCAAGGCAGCAGATTCTCATAATTCTTGACATAAGATTCATACGGAACCGCTAAGCCGCACATCAGAAGAGTGCCAAAAATACCGGTGGCAAAATAAAGCCTCCGTGCTACTTTCCGTATTTGCCGTACATCTTTGTAATGCCCTTGTGCAAAGTGTTCTGATACCAGTTTGGAAACAGCAACAGGTAACCCAGCCATAGAAATAGCATAAAGTGGTGTGTACAGCTCATAGGTAACATTGAAATAACCCCGGCCAACGGTACCAATGATGGCCGTCAGCGGAATCTTATAAAACAAATTAATTAAGTGGACAATTACCGTAGTAATCATCAGAATGGCAGCGCCGCCCAATAAGGACTGTGTCTTTTTCTTTTCTTTCACGCAGAGCTCCTTCTACTTTTGATGATACTGTAACAGAAAGCGGGAAAGTTCCGCTTTCTGCTCTTGTAACTTTTCAAACCGTGTATTGTACTCATACGGATATTTGAAATGAAACAAACGGGAAATGGCATTCGTATCAGGTACCTTCAATTTGGTAACTGCCCCTGCTCCGCAGGAAAGAATGCTATGACATTCCTCCATCATGTAAATGTTGTAGTAACATTCATGACCCGGTTTACACCAACCCACATTCTCCAAATTTCCAACAGAGCGGGTTTGGCGGTATAGATAATACGGCAGATAGCCAGTAGAACGCAACTGTTTTTCTGCTATATGCAGCATTTTAGCCGTATCTTTTCCTCTGGAGAACAATTCTTCCGTTGGCACCAGGTTAGAAGACCGTTTATAGGCAAGCGTATGTACTGTAACCGATTCCGGATTTAACGCTAAAACGGCAGCCAGGGAACGCTCAAAATTTTCCGGCGTATCCCCTTCCAAGCCGGCAATCAGATCCATATTAATATCCTGAAAACCTAAACTACGTGCATCCCGGAAGCAGGATTCAATATCCTTAACCGTATGATCCCGTCCTATGCTTTGCAAAATAGAGTCCGTCATGGTTTGAGGATTAATGCTGACTCTGGTCACACCGCCTTGCCGAAGGGCCTCCCATTTTGCAAGGTTCATGGTGTCCGGTCGGCCTGCTTCAAATGTAAACTCCCGTGCCTGTGAAAGGTCAAATTCCGATTGAATGGTGCCAAGCAATGCAGCAATTTGCTCTGCCGACAACGTAGATGGTGTACCGCCACCAATGTAAACTGACTCTAGGTGCAGATTGCTATTCCGAACTACTCCCGCCGTCTGTTGCAGCTCTTTTAATAACAGATCTACATAAACCGGAAGCAGCTTTTTTGCACCGGGAGAAGAAATAGAGTGGGATACAAAGGAACAATACGAGCAACGGTTTGGGCAAAAAGGAATGGAAACATAAAGGCTGTAGGAATTTGGCGCAGACGTTGCCAAAATTCGTTCTTCTGCTTCTGACACCTGGCAAACCAGATCAGCTTTTTCCGGACTTACCAGCAAGTCATTTTGAAAATGTTCCTTAGCAGCTTCTGCACCGGACCGAGCCATGTAAGCGGTCATCAGCTTGGAAGGCCGCACCCCGGTCAAGATACCCCAAGGAGGCGTTATACCGGTTAATTCTGATAAAGCACGATACAAAACCCTTCCTGCCAAGATCTCTGTGGATTCTGTTAAAGGTCCCTCTTCCTCCTGCTGCACGGTAATATCATTTCGTTCTACCTGAATTTGAATCTTCTGCGATTCAGATTCTTCCATTCGGCAAACGGTAATAACACCATTGGCATCCGTATCTACATAAGGTTCTTCTTCGTGAATTTGAAACTTTTCCTCCGGGAAAAAGGCCATACTGAGCTTTTCTATTTCATACCGAAGCGGACAATGAATCAGGTTGATTACCATGTCATTTTCCTCATCATACGGTTGTGGGTTCGTTCAAAATCCAAGCTGGTGCTTGGACCATGTCCGGGGAATACTTTGTAGTCTCCTTCCAAGCTTCCCAGTTTATACAAAGAAGCACGCATGTCATCCATGTTGCCACTATAAAAATCTGTACGGCCATAAGTCTTAAAGAATAGTGTATCTCCGGAGAACATAATCTGATCCAGTAAAAAGCAAAGGCTTCCCTTGGTATGGCCAGGCGTGGCAATTACAGCAATTTCTTTTCCTGCAAAAGGAATTTTGTCCCCTTCTCCGACGGTTTGGTCAGCCGGAACCGGGGTCTGTTCTGACGGATTGGCACCGGAATACTTGGCATCCGTCAGATAGACGGCATCCGGTTCGGAAATGATAATTTGGGCATCCGGAAACTGTTCCTTCAAAAAGGCAACACCAAGAATATGATCATAGTGACCGTGGGTCAAAAGAATATACTTTAATTCTTTCATACCCATGTCCCGTAAGGCTGACACAAATTCCGGAGAAGGGGTTCCGGGATCTACTATCAATGCCTGGCCCGAAACTTCTTCTACTACCAGATAACAATTTTCTTCCAGTGCACCATTTACCATTGTCTTTAGCTTCAAAATGGGTGCCTCCTTTGATCTTATGCTTTTCTTGTAACCCACTGTGTTGTGTCATACACAATGGTAACTGGTCCGTCATTCAGTAAACGAACCTTCATGTCGGCACCAAAGATGCCATGTTTTACTTCCTTCACCCCATTGGCCTGAAGCTGTTCCATGAAATATTCATAGAGCGGGATGGCCTGTTCCGGCCGCGCTGCCTGGATAAAAGACGGTCGATTTCCCTTTTTGGTATCTGCCAACAGCGTAAACTGAGAAATAACCAGGCAGGCATAATTCAAATCCAGTAAGGATAAATTCATTTTTTCATCTGCATCTTCAAAAATGCGCAGGTTGGCAACTTTTTTTGCCAGGACTTCGGCATCTTCTTTGCTGTCGTCTTCATGAACTCCCAGCAAAATTAAAAAGCCGTTTTGGATTTCGGAAATGAGTTCGTTATCTACAGTAACGGAAGCTTCCGAAACCCGCTGAATGACTGCTTTCAACTTAGTTCCTCCTTAAATACCGGTTCGTTCTACATCAATAACACTGTCCAGCTTCCGCAAATGCCGAATGACCGTGTTCAGATGATCGGCTCCGTTAACACTAACCGTAATGGTAAGCAGAATGTTGCCTCCTTTGGCCGGCGTAGAGGAAATGCGCTGAATGTAAACATGCATGGACGCAAGGTCTGTTGAAATATCTGCCAGCAGACCAATTTTATCCAGACAGAAAATATTAATAGTGGCATTAAAGGTTTCTTTGACATTATCTGCCCACCGAACTGCAACCCAGCGTTCCGGTTCTGCTGCAGCTTCCAAGTCCTTTGGCACATTGGTACAATCCCGTTTGTGAACAGAAACACCATGCCCTCTGGTAATGAAACCGATAATTTCATCTCCTGGAAGTGGATTACAGCAACGTGACAGTTTCACAAGACAGTTTTCTATACCGTCTACAATGACGCCTTCACTACCAGCATGGTGCTGTGGCTGCGGCGTGGCTTCTTTGGAGCCATTGCCCGGCAGTTCCTTATTGGCCTTAACAATCTTACTGTACTCTTCCCGGATGAACGGCATAACGCTGTCCATGGTAATGCTGCCGTATCCGATGGCAGCATAAAAATCGTCTGTCTGTTCAAAAGATTTCTTTTCCGTCAGGGAAGCAATCAAGCTGGCATATTCTTCTTCCGAAAAATGCATCCGGTTTCGGCGAATGGTTTTTTCCAGTTCAATCCGGCCCTCTTCAATATTTTCTTCCCGCCGTTCTTTCTTAAACCAGGAACGGATTTTGGTCCGTGCGCCACTGGTCCTGACAATTTTCAACCAGTCACGGGACGGCCCCTTATTGGGATCCGGAGAACGCAGAATTTCCACAATTTCACCGGTCTTTACCTGGTAATCCAGCGGAACAATCCGGCCATCTACTTTGGCCCCAATCATGCGATGTCCGACCTGGGTATGAATGGCATACGCAAAGTCAATTACAGTAGACCCTGTCGGAATATTAATAACATCTCCTTTGGGAGTGAAAACAAATACATCGTCCGGAACAAAGTCGTTCTTGATGGTTTTTACAATTTCCTCTACATCATCCGCATCTTTCTGGTTTTCCAGCAAGCGGCGTATCCAGACAATTTGCTCTTCAAATCTGGAACTACCGGATTTGTCACCCAGCTTATATTTCCAGTGCGCAGCAATACCGTACTCCGCCGTCTGATGCATTTCTCTGGTTCGGATTTGCACTTCAAAGGGAATACCACCCTCCGAAATAACGGTGGTGTGCAAAGACTGGTACATATTGGATTTTGGAGTGGAAATATAATCCTTAAAACGCCCCGGCAACGAGTGATACATATCGTGAATAATACCAAGGCAGTTATAGCAATCCGCTACTGTATCCACAATAATACGGCAAGCATAGATATCATAGATTTCATTGAATTCTTTGTTTTGCAGGAACATCTTGCGGTAGATTCCATAAATGGACTTCCGTCTTCCGTAAATTTCCGCCTTCGGGAAGGTCTGATGAATGCGCGTAGAAATCCGTTCCAGGGTAGCATTAATCAGATCCGGATGGGCATCTTCCTCTTCCTTCAACAGATTTTGGATCATGTCATAGCCGTAGTGGTCAAGGTAACGAATGGCAAGATCTTCCAACTGCTCTTTAATGGAGCTGATGCCCAGTCTGTGCGCAATGGGCGCATAGATTTCAAGGGTTTCCAGTGCCTTATCAATTTGCT
Source organism: Bacteroidaceae bacterium (assembly GCA_963600825.1). Classification (GTDB taxonomy): domain Bacteria; phylum Bacillota; class Clostridia; order Oscillospirales; family Acutalibacteraceae; genus RUG420. The sequence goes on from CAVCCW010000002.1 coordinate 50,217, forward strand.
TTTGCGGACGCATATATTCCAACGTGCGCATATTGTGCAGTCGGTCTGCCAGCTTAATGATAATGACACGGATGTCTTGCGACATGGCAATCAACATTTTGCGGATATTTTCCGCCTGACGTTCTTCCCACGTGGCAGTTGGTACTTTACCCAATTTGGTAACCCCATCCACCAGGTTGGCTACGTCTTTTCCGAAAGTATCTTCTATATCCTGTAAAGTGATATCGGTGTCTTCTACTACATCGTGCAGCAAAGCGGCAATTAGGGACTCATGGTCCATTCCCAGGTCAAACAAGATGCGGGCAACTGCAACCGGATGCATAATGTAGGGTTCTCCGGAAAAACGGATTTGCCCCGCGTGCGCCTTAGAGGCCATAGAGTAGGCCTTTTCCATTAAGGCAATTTCGTCCGAATCATACTGCGTTGGCAACAAAGCGCGCAGTTCAAAAAATCCGTCATCCTCATGGGCCGGATTAACAGTTTTATTAGCCGGTGCCTTTTGCGGCTTTTCATCCTGATGGGTAACTTCGTGTGTTATCGTTTTCAATTCTGACATGATATCACCTCCCTCTTTAGCTTAAGTATTGTTGAATCTGTTGCAAAATGGGTGCGGTTTGCAAGTCTACTTTTTCCGTAACGACAGGAACGGTCAATAAACCCTGATCATTCAATTCCAACAGATGCAGTTCCTTCATGGCCACTAAAGCCACTCTGGTTTTACACAAATTATTATTTGGGACATTCGTCTTGTAATATAAGAATTCATACGCCTGGGTATCATAAGATACTCCTTGTTTCAGGAACGTATAAAGACTTGCAAAAATGGTTCGGTCCGGCAAAGCATAGGCAGCCTGTTCTGCAGACAAAGCGGTTTTTGCCCGGATGCGGTCAAAGATGGCTTCGCCTTTTACCATAAGCCGGTCATCGGCCCCGGCAGGCCGGATATCCTGCACAATAACGGACACAGATTCCGTGCCGTTATAGGAGTTCCGACTAAGGGTACAAACCAGGTCTACCTTGTCCCCTTTTCCATAAGGAAAATGGGGGTCGGAGAAGCGGACAACAGAAATACTGGCCGTATGATTTTCCTTGTGCACCTGTAAGCGGATATGTTGTCCGCTGTCTCCCATGTGGCGGACCTGCTCAATTACTACATTAAACAGGCCGAAGACCGGGCTGGGATTGTCCGTACCAAAAGGTTCCAGTAATTCTATGGAATCCAGCAGGCGAAGCTGGACCGCTTCCGGCAACAGTTTACAGTCAATCCGCAGCTTGGGAAAGACGGGATCCTGCTGATAAGCAAATTGGTTAATGGCCGTAATAAAATCCGGCAATGCGTTTTCTGACACGGTCATACCGGCAGCCAGTTCATGGCCACCATAGGCCAGCAGATACTGGTTACACGCTTTTAAGGCGTGATAAATGTGGAATCCTTCCACGCTACGGCAAGAGCCTTTGTAGGTGTCTCCTTTTTTTGTCAGGATGATAACCGGGCGCAGGTATCTGGCTAAAAGCTTGGAAGCCACAATGCCAAGAACCCCTTCGTGCCAGTCTTCTCCGTAAACCACAAGAACCGGCATGTGCGGAACCGCCGGATGTTCTTTCAGCCAGGCAACGGATTCCCGGTAAATTTTCTGTTCTGCTTCATGACGATGGGTATTCAGTTCTTCTAACTGTTCTGCCATTTCCAACGCCGCTTGGGAATCCTCTGCCAGCAGAAGATCCAAAGCTTGTTCCGCACTTTCCATGCGGCCTGCGGCATTAATGCGCGGCGCCAGGCCAAACGAAATATTCTGAGAGGTCAGTGTTTTTCCGGCCAGTCCGCACTTGTCTACCAGTGCGGAAATGCCGGGGCGCGGATCCGCATTTAATGCGTCCAGGCCAAGCTTAACCAGTTTACGGTTTTCCCCGGTCAACGGCACTAAGTCAGCCACCGTACCAAGAGCTACAAGGTCAATATAATTTGCAATAACACTGTCCTGGCTGCCCTCCATGGCGCAGGCCAACTTAAAGGCAACCCCAACGCCACAGTAGTCTTCAAATGGGCATTTGGAATCTGCCCTGTGTGGATCTACCACTGCAACACAGTCAGGAAGTAACTCGCCGGGAAGATGGTGATCTGTGACAATCAGCTCCATGCCTTTTTCCCGAATGTACTTTGCTTCTTCAGTGGCGGCAATGCCGTTGTCTACGGTAATAATCAGGCGGGTGTCCATAGCCTGCATGCGGTCAATAACGCCACGGCTAAGGCCGTACCCATCGGTTTCCCGATCCGGTAACAGATAAATAACATCTGCCCCCTGCGCTTCCAAATAAGAATACAACAAGGCTGTGGAGGTAACGCCATCTGCATCATAGTCTCCAAAAACACAAATGCGTTCTTCGGAAAAGATGGCTTCGTCTATGCGATCTACTGCAATCTGCATGTCCGGTAGTAAAAACGGATTGATGAGTTCTTCAGAAGAATCAAAGAAGGCATCCAGCTGTTCTTTGGTTTTCATACCCCGTTGTGAAAGCAGTAAGGCAGCAAACGGATCCAGGGAATACGTTTCGGAAATTTGTGCTGCCAAATCCTTATCCGGATTGCCCAAGCTCCAAATTTTTCGGCCCATATTCCCACCTCCTTAAAACTTATTTATTCTACCATAATAAGCTGATAAATAAAACAAAAAAGGCTCTGAGAAAAACCTCAGAACCTTTTGCGTGGTGGAGATGATCGGGATCGAACCGACTACCTCTTGAATGCCATTCAAGCGCTCTCCCAAGTGAGCTACACCCCCGTAAGCACTTGCTTATATTACCATATGGTTTCCGGAATTGCAAGACCCTTTTCCTTGTTTGCATGCCTCTTTTGCATTATACTAGAAGTAACTTGGAAAGGATGTGTTCCCATGAATCGGAATCGGCCCATTTCAGAACAGGAATTGGACTATTTGCGCCTGCTGGCGAAAGAGTATCCCAACGAACAGGTTTGCGCAACCGAAATCATCAACCTAAATGCCATTCTTGGCTTACCAAAGCCAACGGAGCATTTTATGTCTGACCTGCACGGCGAATACGAAGCCTTTACCCAAATCATGAGAAGTGCATCCGGTGCCATCCGGGAAAAAATTGACATGCTGTATCAGGACAGTATGTCCTCCGAAGAGCGGGCAGAACTTGCCACTTTAATTTATTATCCCAAAGAAAAAATGAAACAGATTCTTCCCTGGGTCAATGACAAAAACGAATGGTATGTGCAAACCCTGCACTATCTGATTGAAATTTGTCACTCTGTTTCCTTCAAATACACCCGTTCCAAAGTCCGGAAAGCGTTGCCGGAAGAATACGCCTATGTTATTGATGAATTACTGAATGCCGACTTCACCATGCACAACAAAATGGAATACTATGACACCATTTTGAACGGCATTATTGAAGTGGGAAAAGCAGAAGATTTTATCTGCGCCATGTGCAATGTTATCAATTACCTGATTGTAGATAAAATCCATATTATCGGTGACATCTATGACCGCGGGCCGCGGGCAGACTACATCATGGATTCCCTGATGGATCACCACAACGTGGACATCCAATGGGGAAACCATGACATTATCTGGATGGGCGCCGCGGCGGGGTCCCCTGTGTGCATTCTGACCGTACTGTCCAACTCCATTCTGTACCACAACTTAGATGTCATAGAATTTGGTTACGGTATCAGTCTTCGCCCGTTATATATCTTTGCCAATGACTACTACGGGTTAACGGACGTTACCTGTTTTGCCACCCGCATTATGGATCCAAAAGATCTGGAAAAATTAAGTGAAGTGGATTTGGAACGGACGGCCAGAATGTCCAAGGCCACCGACATCTTATTGTTTAAGCTGATGGGGCAGGTTATTTCCCGTAATCCGGACTTCCAAATGGATGACCGCCTGTTGCTAAATCATGTAGATTATGATTTAGCTAAAGTAAAAATTGATGGGAAAATGTACTCCATGCATGACTGTGATTTTCCCACAGTAGATATTGCCCACCCGTATCACATTACCGAAGCGGAGCAAAACTTAATTGATGAATTAGTCCTGGCTTTCAAAAGCTCGGAACGTCTGCAACGCCACGTTCGTTATCTGTATTCCAACGGAAATATGTATAAAAAATATAATGGCAATCTCCTGTTCCATGGCGGAATTCCCATGGATCCGGATGGATCCTTTACCAAGGTGGAATTTGACGGTGAGCTTTACTCCGGCAAACGCCTGCTGGACTACTGTGAAAAGCAGGCCCGTAATGCCTATCATGCACCGGAAGGCTCTTCTGAGCGCTTGAAAGGAATGGATTTCTGCTGGTATCTGTGGTGCGGTCCTAACTCGCCCTTATATGCCAGAAGCAAGATGACCACCTTTGAACGACGGTTCCTTTCTGACCAATCCACCTGGACAGAGGAAAAGAATCCATACTATCAATTCATCAACACCGCCGAGGGCTGTGAAAAAATCCTGCAGGAGTTCGGTCTGACAGCTGACCACTGTCATATTATCAATGGTCACGTTCCGGTTCGCTCCAAAGACGGGGAATCTCCGGTCAAGGGCAATGGAAAATTGATTGTCATTGACGGCGGCTTCTCTAAGGCCTATCAGAAAACAACCGGTATTGCCGGCTACACCCTGATTTACAACTCCAGACATATGGCTATTTCTGCGCACGAACCCTTTGCCGGCAAGGAAACTGCCCTGAAGCAAAACAAAGACATCGTTTCTTCTGTTGTCATTACGGAAGAGCTTGACCACCGCATCAAAATCCGGGAAACCGACATTGGCCAGCAGCTCCAGAAAAATGTAGACTACTTAAAGCAGCTGATTGAAGCCTATCGCCAGGGCTACATTCAGGAACAGCACAGAAAGAAAGGATAACGCATGGAACGGGAAAGAATTGATTTCAGTCAGGACCGCGTTGCCTTCCGCCCGGACCGGCAAAATCTCTTTTGCCAAACCTGCGGGAGCAAAACACAAATGCAAATCTTAGAAGCTTCTTTGGGAATGAATTCCTTTCAACTAGTCTTTGCCAATCACACCAAGGATTTGTACTTTTTCTGTCCGGAATGCCATAGCGTTTATGCCTTAGATGACGGCAAACTTTGTGACCGCTTTGCAGACCACCCGGAAAGCCACCTTGCAGAGGCAGAACAAAAGCTCCGCTTTCTGTACCGATTGTAACCAGCCCATTAAACAAAGAACCCGAAATACCAAAGTAAGAAGCCCGCTACAGACTACTTTCTGCAGCGGGCTTCTTATACAAACTTGATTGGAATCCTTGCTTGCAGCCAAGATGACCGGCAAAACCTTTTTGCCGGTCATCCAAGTAGAAAAAATCTTTTCAAAAGAAAACTTTCTATAAAGGCTACAGAAATATTGACAATATATATATATATATAATTAGTTCAATGATTTTGTTTAAATTGAGCAGAATCATAAATTTGTTTTAGGGAGAAAAGCTAATCATGACACAAAAAAAAGAAAATAACATTTCTTTGCTTGCCGGCATACTGTTTGCTGTACAAACAGTATATTCTATAGTTATAGTACTGACGATTTCAATTTATACCTTATTAACTTTTATATGGCTTTTATTAACCATTGGATTTGGAATCGTTGCCTTTTCACTGATAACGAAAAGGAGGGATAATTTTCTTTGCTTTGGCTTTGCTGTTCTCTTCGTCGGTTATCTACTCACTGCCGTATTGGCGGGGACTGGATATTATGTGATGATGCCGTCTGCTTTTACGCTTATTTTTACGCTTATTTTTCTAATTGTAACGTTAATTTGTACTGCAGAAATTACGGATTATCTGCCAAAGTTAAAGGGCGTTGGCAAAAAAATTTGGTTTGTTCCTGCGATACTTGCCGGGCTTTGTGCAATACTTTTCGGGATTCCAACATTTGAGTCCTATCATATCTATACTATGGATATTGTGGAATTTATAGATTACTTTCTAATTACAGCATCCATTTTACTTGCCATGAGATGGGTAGCTTATCCGGATGCAGTATCCAGGACCTCTGTTGAAACCTCGGATCATCCAGCAGATGAGATATATTGTGAAATGTTTAAGCACATCCTATTGCTCATATTTACCTTTGGAATTTGGCTTTTTGTTTGGTCTTATCGCGTTACCCAGTATACAAACGGTATTCCGGATGAAGAAGACCGTGATCCAACAACAACTCTTCTGTTAAATCTATTTGTACCATTTTATTTTATTTACTGGACATATAAAACAGCTCAAAGAATTGATAAAATGGCAGCAGAAAAAGGAATACAGTCGGACTTATCTGTACTCTGTTTGATTTTGTCCATCTTTGTTGTATTTATTCCGTCGATTCTGATGCAAGATAAACTCAATAAGCTTGTAACATTCTCAGGCGAAAGCGCAGCACAACAGCCACCTAAAAAGCCTGAAAAACCAACGACAAAGCAACCAGCGGCACAGATCGGTATAGCGGAAGAACTTAGAACCTACAAAGAACTTTTGGATAGTGGTGTTCTAACCCAAGAGGAATTTGATGCAAAGAAAAATCAACTTCTTAACTTGTAATACTTAATTTATAATCTGTTACAATTTGGAGCAGGACAGTTGTCCTGCTCCTTTCCTATAGCAGAAAGAGGAAACAGAATTCTATCTGCTTCCTCTTATGAGATCTTTTTTCCTTGCTAGAAGCCTGTATCTTGAACTACGTGTGATTCCGATTCTTTTCCAAAATCACACGTAATTTCTTCCCCAAATTACGTGTGAATTCTAATTTTTTCTAAAATCACACGTAGTCTGGACTCAAGTCAGTCCCTTATAGCTGATTTACTTACCAAAGTAACGGTTCAGCATGCCTTCCAGAGCTTTGCCGTGGCGGGCTTCGTCTCTGGCCATTTCATGAACGGTGTCATGGATGGCGTCCAGGCCGTTCTTCTTAGCGCAGGTGGCAAGGTCTACTTTGCCAGCGGTAGCGCCATATTCGCAATCTACTCTCCAGGCAAGGTTGTCCTTGGTGGAAGCGGTCATCTTCGGTTCCAGGTCAGAACCAAGCAACTCTGCAAATTTGGCAGCGTGTTCTGCTTCTTCATAAGCAGCCTTTTCCCAGTAAAGACCAATTTCCGGATAGCCTTCTCTGTGGGCAATTCTTGCCATGCACAGGTACATGCCGACTTCAGAGCATTCGCCGTTGAAGTTGGCAACCAGCTGTTCATAAATGTATTTCTTGTCTTCTTCAGAAATGTCCGGATTGTTCTTTACGGTCTTTTCATAGATGCCGAACTCATGTTCTGCAGCCAGTTTCATATCCCCTACTACTTCTTTGAATTTGTCAGCTCCAACGTGGCAAACCGGGCAAGTGAAATCTGCCGGAAGAGATTCGCCCTCATAAACATATCCGCAAACAGTACATACAAATTTTTTCATCATGAATACCTCCAAATACTTTTTAATCAAGTTTATTTAACGGGGTACCCCGTTTCTTACACTGCGAACAGATACCGTTAAAGGTTAAGTCATAGGAATCCAGGTTAGGATCCTGCTCCAAAATCTTTTCTACCTCGGGAATGCTTGGCACCGGATAATCATAAATCCGGTTGCAGGAATAACAGTATAAATGATAGTGCAGGGACACATCCGCATCAAAGTGTTCTGCGGTTTCTGCATGTAAAATCCGTACCTGACCTGCGGCAGCCAACTGTTTCAAGTTCCGATAAACCGTTGCCAGACTGAGATTGGGAACGGTCTCTTTAACAGAATCATAAAGTTCTTCTGCAGTGGGATGATCATACCGAGAAGACAGGTTAGCATAAATGGCATCTCTTTGTTTGCTTTGTCTTAGCTTGGCCACTTGACTCTCTCCTTATCGATAATGATTATCACTTATAATATAGCATAAAAAAACGGAAAAGCAAGCATTTTTCTGCCACTTTTCCGCTTTATACTAAAAATTAGACCTGCCTTACCGCCTTCTGGCGAGTCGGTTTTCTATTGATGAAACGGAACTTTAAGCCTTCAGCAGTCCCGCCATAATTTCCAAGCCCTTTTCTATTTCTTCCTTGCTGATCGTCAGCGGCGGAAGAAGGCGCAGTGTGTTCTGACCGGCGGTCAGAACCAACAGGCCGCGCTCCATCAGAGCTTTGGCAAGATCCTTATTGACGACACCGTCCAAGCCGATGCCAATCATCAGACCCATGCCACGAACCGAGGTAACAAAGTCACAGTTCCAGGAAGCAATCTGCTGTCTGATGTACTCACCTTTTTTGGTAACTTCTGCAATGACGTCATCGGTCAGAACGTCCAAGACAACATTAGCAGAGGCACAGGCAACCGGGTTACCGCCAAAGGTAGATCCGTGATCTCCTGGTCCCAATACGTCAACCAGATCCGGACTGCAGATAAAGCCGCCCATTGGCAGTCCACCTGCAATTCCCTTAGCAAAGGAAACCACATCCGGCTGAATTTCATAATTCATATAGGCAAACAGTTTTCCGGTTCTGCCGATGCCGGTTTGTACTTCATCAATTAACAGGAGCAGGTCATGCTCTTTGCAATAGGCAGCTACCTTCTGAACATATTCCTTGTCCATTGGCATAACGCCGCCTTCGCCCTGAATCAGCTCCAGCATAATGGCACAGGTGTCCTCTTTTACCTGCGCAATTAGGGCATCATAGTCATTGGCAGGTGCATAAGAAAAGCCTGGGGTAAAAGGCATAAAGAACTCATGGAAATGATCCTGGCCGGTAGCCTTCAACGTGGTAATTGTTCTTCCGTGGAAGGAGTTCAGCAAGGTTAAGATAGTGGATCGCCCGTCACCATACTTGTCAAAGCTGTACTTTCTGGCAAGCTTGACCATGCCCTCATTGGCTTCGGCTCCGGAGTTGCCAAAGAAAACAGCACCCATACCGGTTCTTTTTATCAGCTTTTCTGCAACCTGTGCACAAGGTGCCGTGTAATACAGATTAGAAATATGTGCCAATTTGGAAATCTGTTCCGAAACGGCAGCAATCTGCTTTTCATTGGCATAGCCAATAGAAGAAACGCCGATGCCGGAGGTAAAGTCAATATAGGAATTGCCCTTATCGTCATACAAAGTAGCGCCCTTGCCATGATCAATCAGAAGATCATTTCTGGCATAAGTGTGCATTACATACTTCTTATCCAACTCTTTAATATCCATTATACCTTGTCCTCTCCTCTCCAAATCATGGTGCCGATACCCTTATGGGACAGCAATTCAATCAGAATGGAATGCGGTTTTCTTCCGTCCAGAATATGGGTTCGTTCTACGCCCATTTCCAAAGCGCGCTGACAGCAATCCACTTTCGGAATCATGCCGCCGGTTAAGATACCGCTTTCCTTTAAGTTGTCAATTTCATCCAAACGGATTTGACGAATCAGGCTACTCGGATCTTTTGGATCCCGCAATACGCCTTCTACATCCGTCATCAGAATCAATTTGGTTGCACCAACAGCAACGGCAATTTCTGCTGCCGCAGTGTCTGCATTAATGTTATAACACGTGTTTCCGTCCAGGCCGGCTGCCACAGTAGAAACTACCGGAATGGCATCTTTGGCCAGAATGATTTTGATAATATCCGGGTCTACACCGACAATTTCGCCGACCAAACCGTAGTCATAGCCGTCTCCTTTGTCCAGCTTTACAGCAGTAATGAAGTTATCATCCATGCCGCAAATACCAACTGCGTGACCGCCAACGTGGTTAATCTTGGTAACCAGGTTTTTATTGACTTTACCGGCCAAAACAGACTGCACTACGTCCATGGTTTCTTCGTCCGTGTAACGAAGTCCGTTGACGAATTTGGACTGATGGCCGATTTTTTCCAGCATAGCATTAATTTCCGGACCGCCACCGTGAACCAAAATGACTTTGATTCCAACCAATGAGAGCAGTACTACATCGTGAATAACTGCATCGAACAGGTCAGGAGAAATCATGGCATTGCCACCATATTTTACAACCACCGTCTTGCCGGAATACCGTTGAATGTAAGGCAATGCTTCCACTAAAATTTTTGCTTTATCTGCAGATGAAATTTCCATACGTCTTGCCTCCTTACGTGCGGTAATCCCCGTTAATTTTAACGTAATCATAGGTCAGGTCACAGCCCCAGCAGGTTGCGGTACCGTCACCCTCTGTCAAAGTAATCTGAATGATAACTTCTTTTTCGGAAAGAACTTTAGTAGCCAGTTCTTCATCAAACGGAATTCCCTTGCCGCCTTCGCAAACCGGAACAGTGCCGGCAGCAGAGGCAAAACTGATATTTGCTCCGGAAGGATTGAATTCCGCTCCGGAATATCCCATAGCGCAAAGGATTCTGCCCCAGTTGGCATCCTTTCCGAAAACCGCAGCCTTGGTCAGAGAAGAGGAAATAACACTTTTTCCCAGTTGCTCCGCAGTGGCTTCGTCTTTTGCACCGCTTACTTCACAGGTGATCAGGTGCGTTGCCCCTTCCCCATCAGCGGCCATTTCTCTGGCCAGTTCTACACAAAGGGTATTTAACACTGTGGTAAAGATCTGATAATCTTCATCCTTTTCTGTAATGGCCTGATTTTCTGCCATGCCGTTTGCCAGCAAGATACAACTGTCATTGGTGGACATATCACCGTCCACACTGATGCGGTTAAAGCTTTTGGAAACCGCTTCCTGTAAAGCTTCTTTCAGCAAGTCTTTATGAATGGCCACGTCCGTGGTCAGGTAGCAAAGCATAGTGCCCATATGCGGGTGAATCATGCCGGAGCCCTTGGAAATGCCGCCTAAATGACAGGTCTTTCCGCCCAGTTCAAATTCATAGGCCAGTTCTTTCTTGACGGTATCCGTTGTCATAATGGCGTGTGCCACGTCATCAGAGCCATTTGGATTCAGGCCGTGAACCAGTTCCGGAAGTGCCGCTTCAATGGCTTCTACATTTAAGCGAACACCAATGACGCCGGTGGAAGAAACTAAAACGTCTTCTTCCCGCAAGTTCAGCGCCTTGGAAACCATCTGGCATTCCTGCGTAGCAGTTTCAATTCCCTCTGGGGCACAGGCATTGGCGATGTAGCTATTAACAATAACTGCCTGAGCTACTCCGTTTTCCAAGTGCTTCTTATCCAAAATAACCGGATCTGCTTTTACCAGGTTGCTGGTAAACATACCGGCCGCACTGCAAAGCACTTCAGAATAAATCAGACCCAAATCCTTTCTGGATGGATTGGAGGTTGCTTTAATACCGGCGTGCAGACCGTTTGCCAAAAATCCTTTGGCGGCGCAAATGCCGCCTTCTATCTTTTTCATGTTGTTCTCCTTCATACCAGGCCTTCAGTTTCCGGGAAGCCTAACATCAGATTCATATTCTGAACGGCTGCGCCGGAAGCGCCCTTTCCAAGATTATCAAAGCGGGAAACCAAAACCATGCGGTCTTTGTTTCCGCAAACGGTAATTTCCAATTGATTGGTGCCGGCAAACTGATTGGCTGACAGGAAGCCGCTTGTGGCAACTTCTTCCGCAACGGTAATCAGCGCCGTATTGCGATAGTATTCAAACAGCATGTCCCGTATCTGTTCCGGCGTATAACCATGAACCTGGGACCCATGAAGCGGAATAGAAACTTCCATGCCCTTGTAGTACTGATCTACAATGGGGCAAAATACAGGAGCTTCTGTAAGGCCGCAAACCTGCTGCATTTCCGGCAGATGCTTATGATTGCCGTTTAAGCCGTACTGACGGGGCGCATCCAGCGCTACGTCACGGTCCGGCGCTTCATATTCGGCAATCATGTTTTTCCCGCCGCCGGAGTAACCGGTCAGGGAAAAGGCCGTCAGCGGCGTATCCGCGGAAAGGATGTCCAGCTTTACCAATGGATACACAATAGAAATAAATCCCGTGGCGTGGCAACCCGGATTGGCCACCCGTCCGGCATTCATAATGTGCTGTCTTCGTTCATAGGAAAGCTCCGGAAAACCGTAGGCCCAATCCGGGTTTACGCGGTGCGCCGTGGACGCGTCAATGACGCGGGTGTCCGGATTTTCAATCAGGCTGACAGCCTCCCTGGCCGCCTGGTCCGGCAGGCACAGAAAAACAATATCTGCCTGATTTAAATACTCTTTTCGTAGGGCAGGATCTCTTCGTTGTTCTTCCGGAATCAGCAAAAGCTGAATGTCAGAACGGGAACCCAGGCGGTCATAAATTTGCAGGCCTGTAGTTCCGGATTTTCCGTCTATGTAAACGATTGGTTTCAAAAAAGGTCCTCCCCTGTTTCAGTAGTATAGGTATGATAATACAAAAGAGCGGTATCTTCAAGGTGCATTTGCATATAAATTCAATAAATTCCCAGCCAAATTGAATATTTATTCAATTTATACTGCATATACATTAAGTTATACAGATGCAGCAGCATAAAACAGAAGTAATGGGTCTGTTTTGCAACAGACCCACATTTTTATTCCATGCTTACCTTGTGGTAAACTTTCTTGCCCTTCTTCAGGACAATACCGGTTCTTAAAGCATCTTCTGCAAAGGTGGTAAACGGATCGGTTACTTTTTCGCCGTCTACGGAAATGCCACCCTGCTGTACCAGACGTCTGCCTTCGCCCTTGGAAGAGCAAATGCCGGTCTTTACCAACAGGTCCAGTACCGGAATGGCACCATCTGTTAAATCAGCGCCAGTCAAAACCGTACTTGGCATATTTTCAGAATTACCGGCGCCGGAGAACAAAGCTCTTGCCGTATTCTGTGCCTTGACAGCCTCTTCTTCCCCGTGAACCAACTTAGTCAGTTCATAAGCCAAAATTTCTTTGGCAGTATTCAGCTGACTGCCTTCCCAAGAATCCATAGCATCAATTTCTTCCAACGGAAGGAAGGTCAGCATACGGATGCATTTCAAAACGTCGTTGTCTCCGACATTTCTCCAGTATTGATAGAATTCGTATGGCGAAGTCTTTTTCGGATCCAGCCAAACAGCACCGGATGCCGTTTTACCCATCTTCTTTCCTTCGGAGTTCATCAAAAGCGTAATGGTCATAGCATAGGCATCCTTGCCCAACTTCTTCCGGATCAGTTCGGTACCGCCCAACATATTGGACCATTGGTCATCTCCGCCGAACTGCATATTACAGCCGTATTCCTTAAACAGATGATAGAAGTCATAGGACTGCATGATCATGTAGTTGAATTCTAAGAAAGAAAGACCTCTTTCCATGCGCTGCTTATAGCATTCTGCACGAAGCATATTATTAACAGAGAAGCAGGCGCCAACATCCCGCAGAAGTTCAATGTAGTTCAGCTTTAACAGCCAATCAGCGTTGTTCACCATAATGGCTTTGTCCGGTCCGAATTCAATAAACCGTTCCATTTGCTTTTTAAAGCAGTCACAGTTGTGTTGAATGATTTCCGGAGTCATCATGGAACGCATGTCAGTCCGTCCGGACGGGTCACCAATGTAACCGGTACCACCGCCAATCAGGACAACCGGCGTATTGCCGGCCATCTGCAGCCGTTTCATCAGGCAAAGAGCCATGAAGTGACCAACATGAAGGCTGTCTGCAGTCGGGTCAAATCCAATATAGAATTTTGCTTTGCCGGAATTCACCAATTCTCTGATTTCCTCTTCATCCGTTACCTGGGCAATCAAACCGCGGGCAACCAGTTCTTCATAGATTTCTATCGAACTCATCCTTTCTTTTTTGCGATTCATCAGATGCTAAATAAATGTAGCCGTTTGCCTTTCAAAAGTCAAGTAGCTACGGCATTTTTTGCGTGTTGTAGCAGTTCTTTTGCACTTTCTTTTTGCAAGTCTGTAATTTCTACGCCGCCCATAATCCGGGCCAGCTCTTTGATTCGCCCGTCCGTATCCAAAGGTTGGACACGGGTATAGGTTTTTCCGTCCTGTACTTCCTTATATAAGAAAAAGTGAGCTTCTGCATAAGCAGCAACCTGTGCACTATGGGTAATGCAAATAACCTGGTGTTTGGTGCTGACCGCTTTCAGCTTAATGGCAATTTTTTCTGCTGCACTGCCGGAAACACCGGTGTCAATTTCATCAAAAATCAGGGTTGCAACATTGCCTTTATCCGACAAAACATTTTGAATGGCCAGCAGAATACGTGACAGTTCGCCGCCGGAGGCTATTTTGGCCAGTGGTTTTAATGCTTCGCCCGGATTCGGGCTGATTAAAAATTCAATTTGGTCGGATCCGGTCGGATTCAGCTTGCAGCGGGTAAAGCTAGTGGACAGTTCCACATGCGGCATGTCCAAAAACTGCAATTCCTTTTGTACCCGAACTTCAAAATCAGATGCCGCATGGCTTCTGGCCAAATGCAACCGATCGGCGGCAGCCAGTAACTGTTCTTTTCGTTGTTCCAGTTCGGCAAGCACTTCTTCCCGATTGGTGCCAAGCCCCTGCAGGGATTGCAATTCTTCTTCTGCTTCTGCCAAATACGAAAGCATGCTTTCTTCGTCCGGCCCGTATTTCAACTGCAATTGGTGAAGAAAGCTAAGGCGTTCCTCTACCACAGCCTGTTGTTGCGGATTATAGTCTGCCTGTAGCAAAACGGTTTCCACATGAGCCTTTAAATCCTGTGCAGCATAAGCAAGGTCATTGGCTTCCTGCAATAAAGTAGAGGCTTCTTCTAAATGACCGGCCGAGCCCTGTAATGCATTGACCACGTCAAACAAAAGGGTCAGCGCCCCATTGGTTTCTTCCCCGTCTGTTAAAGCTGCTTCTGCGCGATGCAGTCCATCCAAAACCTTTTCCGCATTGCGGAAAAAGTCCCTTTTCTTTTTTAATTCGTCATATTCTCCAACTGTTAGCTGTGCCGCCTGCAGTTCCTGAACTTCAAACTGCAACGTTTCTATGCGACGCATACGCTCTTCCGCACCGGATTCCAGCTGACGAAAATTGCGATATAGCCTGGAATAGGCTTCATATTCTTTTAGATACTCCTGATGAAGGGGCTCCAGTCCACCCAGTGCATCCAGATATTGGTAATGATATTCCGGATTCAGCAGATTTTGGGAATCATGCTGCCCATGAATGCTAATCAACGTTTTTCCAATGGTCTTCAACATGGTAACCGTAACCGGTGTCCCATTTATTTTACAGATATTTCGTCCATCTTCCCGAATGGCACGGGAAATCTGCAAAGCACGGTCAGGCGGAACCGAAAGGCCAAGTTGTTGCAACGCTTCCAGCGTATCATCCGAGACCTGTTCAAACAGCGCAACCACCGTTGCACCGGAAGCACCGGTCCGGATAAGATCTTTGGATGTTCGTTCCCCCAGGACCGCGCTTAAAGCGTCAATGACAATGGATTTGCCGGCGCCGGTTTCGCCGCTCAGGACGTTTAAGCCGGGACAGAAATCCATTTGTGCCGCTTCAATAATGGCAATATTTTCAATGGTAAGACTACTGAGCATGTGTCTTTCCTCCTAGGCAAGAATCCGTTCCCGGAGTTCCTGGCAAAAGGCTTCTGCCCGTTCTTCCGTTCGGCACAAAACAAAAATAGTGTCGTCTCCGGCCAAGGTTCCTACAATACCTTCAAAGTCCAGTGCGTCCAAAGCAGCGCCGGCAGCATTTGCCATGCCGACATGCGTTTTCACAACGCAGGTATTCAGAGCATAATCTACAGAGAGAATGGCTCCGGCCAAAATGCTGTCATACCGTTCCTGGTGCAGTTCCCGGTCCGCAGTGCCAACACTGTAATACGATTTCCCGTCATTGCCGACTTTTTTCACTAATTTCAATTCCTTCAAATCCCGGGAAATGGTTGCCTGGGTTACCTGCACACCGTCTTCTGTCAGGTGGCGAATCAGCTCATCCTGGGTGGAAATCTGACAATCAGTAATCAGCTTTAAAATGTGCGCTTGGCGTTCCTTACGTGCGTTCATGAATCAGTCCTCCGTTTTGGACATTTTCTTTTTCAGAATTTCAAAGAAGTTTTCATGTTTAATGCGAATAAAATTAGCATAACGAAGGGATTTATAAACTTTTATAATATCTCCCTTCTTTAATTCCACAGATGGTTCACCATCCACGGAAAGAAGCAAATCCGTATATCTTGCCTCTGCCGAACAGGTCAGCGTTAAGCGATTATCCGGGTTAAATACAATGGGTCTTGAAAAAACAGAATGTGCGCAAATAGGAGTTACTACAATACCTTCCAATTGCGGATCAATAATTGGGCCGCCTGCGGAGAATGTGTAGGCAGAAGAACCGGTTGGGGTAGAAACAATAATGCCGTCTGCATGGTAAGACGCAATATGGCGGCCGTCACAGGCAAGATCTAAATCGCACATGCGCATTTCAATTCCACGGGCAACCACTACGTCATTAATGACATGATTGGAGTAGACCTCTTCCCCTTCCCGATAAATGCTGACTTCCAAAAGCATGCGATGGTCTTCGGTATATTCTCCGTCAATCAGCTTCTTGAGTAAGGAAAGTTCATCACTTTCCAATCCGGCCATAAAGGCAAGGCGTCCGGCATTAATACAAAGCACCGGCTTTTTATAATCAACAATGCTTTTTGCGCAAGTTAGCATGGTACCGTCTCCGCCAACAGAAATAACGGCGTCACACCAAACCACAAGTTCCGGAAATTCCATAAACCGGATATTCGGGATTTCAGTTTCCAGATTTCGGTCAAAGGTACGAAAAGCAAATTCCGCGCCATAGACCGTCAGCCACTGACAGATTTCTTTGGTGACCGACAACGCATTTTTCCTTGTTAAATTCGGAATAATGGCTACTTTCATTTCGTTCTCCGTTTCCTACTATGTTTGTCAGGCGTTCAATGCCTGATGGGATTCTTCCGTTAAGCTGCCAACCGAAAAGGTAACCTGATTTTCCGGTTGCTCCGCTTTTTCCAACAGCATTAAATATTCAATATTTCCTTCCGGACCTTTAATGGGAGAATAGGTTAGCCCCAGTAGAGAAAAGCCGGTTTCTAACGCAAATGCGGTAATGGTTTCCACTACTTCCGTGTGAACTGCCAAATCCCGGACAACGCCTTTTTTTCCGACCTTTTCCTTTCCTGCTTCAAACTGCGGCTTAATCAGGCAAACGGCCTGCCCATGATCTTCCAATAGGTTGTGTAGTACAGGAAGGATTTTTTTCAATGAAATAAAGGATACATCCACACTGGAAAAACCGATTTTGTCCGGCACTTGTTCCTCTGTTACATAGCGGAAATTGGTTCGTTCCAAATTGACAACCCGTTCATCCGAGCGGAGTTTCCAGGCCAGCTGACCGTATCCAACATCTATGGAATATACCTTTACTGCACCGTTTTGCAACATACAGTCAGTAAATCCGCCGGTGGAAGCACCAACGTCCATACAAATTTTCCCGTTCAGGGACAGATTCCAAAGCTGCATGGCTTTTTCCAGCTTTAGACCACCGCGGCTGACATAAGGGAGCTTGCTTCCCCGCACTTCAATTTTATCTTCCGGCTTAATTTGGGTTCCGGCCTTGGTTTCTTTTTGTCCATTGACATAGACCTGACCGGCCATAATCAGAGCTTTGGCTTTTTCCCGACTGTCGGTATGGCCTTCTTCAAAAACGGCCAAATCCAAACGTTTTTTCTCACTCATGCGTTTCTTCTGCACTCTCTTCTGTTTTGGAAATTTTCAGTTCTGCCGCATCCAGGGTCTTGTTGCAAAAAGCAGCCAGCTTGGTGCCTTCTTCAAAGAGCTTCAAAGAATCGTCCAGGCCTAACTCGCCCTTTTCCAGCTTTGCCACAATTTCTTCCAAACGGGCAATTGCAGCTTCATACGTTAGTTCTGCCATGTGTTACTCCTGTTCTACGGATTCCACGCGGCAATGAATTTTGCCGTCTGAGACCCGTACTGTCATATCTTCCTGTGGGTTTACCGCAGTAATACTTTGCACTACTTTGCCTTCCTGGTTAAAGGAAAGACTATATCCTCTTGCCAGTACCTTCAGCGGTGCAAAAGCATCCAGCTTTCCGGCGCAGACAGATAATTGCATGCGTCCTTTTTGCACCTGGGTTTCCAGGGCACGCTGCATACCTTCTTCCCGGCGATGCAGCCTTTGCCGCTCTGCCATAGTCCTATTTTGCAACAGCCGCGTCATTTTATCTGTTATGGCATCCAGTGCCAATCGACGTTCGTTGATTAGGGATGTTAAGCTGCGTAAAACCGTACTGGACGCCAACGCGTTGACTTTGGTACGACTGTTTTTCAAATAAGAATTCATACTGCCACGAAGTTTGGACTGCATCAGTAGCAATTTTTCCATTTCTTCCAGGCGATCCGGGGTAGACACTTCCGCCGCTGCAGACGGCGTTGGTGCCCGTAGGTCGGACACAAAATCCACAATGGTGAAATCTGTTTCGTGTCCGACGCCGGTTACCACCGGTGTCTGCAGGGCAAAAACAGTACGGGCCACGCGTTCGTCATTGAAGCACCAAAGGTCTTCCATGGACCCGCCGCCGCGCACTAAAAGAATGACATCCAGATGCCGGCTGTCCAGTTCCTGTAGTGCATTGCAGATTTGTAGTGGAGCACTGTTCCCCTGTACCAGACAAGGTGCAAGCAGAACTTCTGCCTGCGGCCAGCGGCGGCGCAGGACGTTGCAGACGTCCTGGAACGCGGCCCCTGTTGGAGAGGTAGCTACTCCGATTTTTCTTGGATACTCCGGCAACGGCTTTTTATGGCATTCGTCAAAAAGGCCTTCTTTTCCCAATTTTTCCTTTAGCTGCTCAAAGGCCAGGCTTAACGAGCCAAGACCGTCCGGCTGCATGGTATCAATATAGAATTGATATTGTCCATTGGGTGAATAAACGGCAACGGTACCGAAACAGATAACCTTCATGCCGTCTTCCGGCAAAAAGGGTAAACGTGCCGCATTATTCCGAAACATAACGGCTTTGATCTGTGAGTCCTTATCTTTCAGCGTCAAATAAAAGTGGCCGCTGCGGATGTGGTTGTTAAAATTGGAAACTTCTCCAACCAAGAAAATATGTTTCAGTTTGTAATCCGCCTCCAGGACGGATTTAATATATGTATTTAGCTGACTGACCGTCAGCACCTGAGGAGTTACGGATTCCATAGGTGCCCTCCTTAGGAACGTTCTTGCAAAGCGGTAAGAACAGAAATTCCGGCTGCATTATCCGCAGAAAAGACCGGTTCTGCAAAGCTGCAGTTAAAGCGGTTCAGAAAATCCTGACGGATAATACTGTTGCTCATGACGCCACCGGAAAAGACCAGATGCTTTCCGGGATACTCTTGTAACAGAGCCGTGGCCATGGCAGCCAAAGATTCTTTTATATAAGTCAGACAATAAAGCGCAATGTCTGCCGGTGCTTCTCCTGCCTGCAACATTTTCTGGCATTGATTTTCCACACCGGACAAACTGCAATTTAAGCCTTTGGTAGACGGGTGCACCCGATAGGTTTTTGTTGATTGCAACGCTAAGCGTTCCAGTTCCGGACCGGCCGGAAACGGAAGGCCCAGCATAACGCCAACACGGTCAATTGCCATGCCGGCCTTTAAATCAGAAGAAGTTCCGAGCAGGGTTGCTTGCAACGGTACTTCCGCGCCATCTTGTACCAGCAAACTTTCTGTAGTTCCACCGCTGACATGAAAGGCCAGGAACTCCTGTCCCACCAAATCCAGACGGCCGGCAGAATACAAAGCTGCCGCAATATGGCCTTCCTGATGAGAATAAGAAAACAACGGAATGCCCAGTACAGCAGCAAGACTTTCAGCAGTATGTTGCCCCACCGTAAAACAAGGCATATAGGATCCGCTGACCCTTCTTGGCCGGTCCGAAACACCAATTGCTTTTAACAGTGGTCCTATGGGACGGTCTTCCGGAAGAACGCCTGTGGTCCGGCACTCTGACAGCAGGTCCGTCAGCAGAACGGACAACTGCTGGGTATGGTGGAAAACGGCATCGCTTTGGCGGATGCCCTTTTCCCCGGGCCGAACCGGAAGCAGCTTTTTCTTCTGGAAGACCCGTTCGGTTGCAGTATCATACAAGGCCACGGACGTGGTGTAATTACTGGTATCTATGCCAAGATAAAAACTCATGCTTCTGTCCTGGAAAGGGTTCCCAAAATACCGTTAATGAAAGAGCTGTCTTCCTTTCCGGCGTATTTCTTGGCCAACTCTACCGCTTCATTAATGGTAACGCCAACCGGCACGTCTTCAAAATAAAGAATTTCCGTAATGGCAAGTCGGAGAATGGCAAGAGAAACCTTGCTCATGCGATCCAGTGTCCAGCCCACAGCATAGGTTGTAATTTTGTCATCCAGCTCTTCCTGATGCGCTCCGGCAACCGTTATTAATTGCTCCGTGAACGAAGATGGTTCAATATATTCGGAATCCATCCCAAGTTGCATTAACTCTGCGGCTTCCAGCTCTGGCTGAAACAATTGTTCAAATAACAGTAGGAAAGCCTGTTCCCGTTCCTGACTTCTGGTCAGCATAATTTTGTACCCCCATAATAAAAAAAGGCCCTTCAAAACCGATATTCAGTTTGGAAGGGCATCTGGATTGATTCATTCAGATTTCAAGGTTCTTTGACTTCAAAGGGAAGATCTGTTTCCGTGTCTTCCACTTCTTTGTCTATTCCGGTAATGGTAATATCTACCCGCGTTACTAAACGGCCGGTAATATTTTGGATTGTCTTTTTGACTGCTTTTTGTACTTCGGAAGAAACATCCTGAATTTTGGCGTTCGGTGCCAAAGTCAGATAGAGATGTACTTTAATATCAAAATCCGAGGAGGAAACCTTACAATGACGAAGTTCATTGGTGGTCGGTTTAAAAGCGGTAATAAGATCTACAGGACAATTTCCGAGTCCGGCTACACCGGCAACATCTTTGGCGGCATTGAGAGCAATGGCAGCAATAACCTCTTCGGAAATAATGCATTCGGTTTTAAGACCGGAGTTGTAATTTGTTGGCATGGCAACCCCTCCTTTTCTTTCCTGAAAACTTACAGACATTTTAGCATAAAGCCTTGCGTTTCTCAACATTTATTGAAGTCGTAAAGCCGTTTTGTTATACTTACAATAATGTTGAATTAAAGTAGGTACCAGTATGAAACAACAAAGTCAAAAAGCGCTCCGGCAGGCTAAGGCCAAACGGCGCAAAGAAGGAAAATTTTATCGGTTGTGCTTTTCCAACCGGTATGTTTTGCTTTCTTTTGCCTGCAGTGTCCTCATCAGCCTGATTGTAGCTTACAGCTACAGTATGTGGCCGTTCGGGGACATTTCCATTCTCCGAATGGACTTATATCATCAATACGGTCCCCTGTTTGGCGAGCTGTATGACCGACTAACCTCCCTGGATTTTTCAAGTTACTCCTGGGAGTCCGGCGGTGGCGGATTGTGGCTTGGAAATTTCTTCAATTACCTGTCCAGTCCTTTGTCCTTTTTGGTTTTGCTGTTCGGGCATGCCAAAGTACCGCAGTTTGTCGGCTTCTTAATTTTTCTGAAGGCCTCTTTGGCAGCCGCTGCCTTTACCTATTATTTGAAGGCATCCGAACAGTTTAAAATGCACAATCCGGTCAGCGCCGGACTGGGTCTGCTGTATGCCTGGAGTGCATGGTTTGTAGCCTACTACTGGAATGTCATGTGGTTGGATGGCATGATTCTTTTGCCACTCATCATTCTGGGGCTGGAAAAACTGGTTAACGGTAAAACACCATGGCTGTATGTTGTTACGCTAACCTTGTTAGTCCTTTCCTCTTACTACATGTGCTACATTATTGCTCTGTTCTGCATGATTTACTTTGTCATGTACTACCTTAGCAATCATGAGCTGGACCGGCAGTTCGTGCGCCAGGCTTTTCGGTGCTTCCTGTACGCGTTATTGGCCGTCGGCCTATCGGCCTTCGCCATTCTACCGCTGTACTTTACATTAAAGGGAACCTATGCCACTTCCGGCACCTTCCCAACAACCGCTTCCACCTACTTCAACTTCTTTGATTATATTGTAAACCACTTTTCCAGCCTGGAGCCGACCATCCGGTCCAGCGGAGACAATGTGCTGCCAAATGTGTATTGCGGTGTACTGTCAATTCTTACCCTGGTACTCTACTTTTATGTGCCAAGCATTCCGTTACGCAAAAAAGTAGCTCGCATGGTAGTGGTGGCCTTCTACTACTTCTCCTTCAATTTAAACATGCTAAATTACATTTGGCATGGATTCCATTATCCGAATGATTTGCCGTATCGCCAATCCTTCACTTACATTTTCCTATTATTGATCATTGCAGCAGATACCATTCGGCATATCCATGAAATTAAAGGGCGGGACATTCTGACAGTGTCTCTTCTGGCAGGAGCCTTCCTGGTACTGGCAGAAAAACTTGGATCTGCTAACATCAGCAGCAGTACCATCCTGCTCAGCCTGGTATTTGTTATTGTCTACGCCATTGTCCTGGCTCTGTTCCACAATCCTAAATTTAAAGAATCTGCTGTAGCAGCACTTCTGTTTGTAGCCCTTTTTGCAGAAGTTACTGTCAGTGACGTAACCCACTTTGAAATTGACCAGCCAGTCAGCAATTATGCCGGCCAATATGAAGAAATGCAGCAATGTCTGGAGTATACAGAAAAGCAAGACAGTTCCGGCGCTTATCGAACAGAAATTACCGGGCCAACCCGTATTATGGAGCCCTGTTGGTACGGGTATCGCGGAATTTCCTGCTTCTCCTCCATGGCTTCGGAAAAAGTTTCCAATCTGCAATATAACTTAGGTCTGCGCAGTAACTACGTAAACAGTTATACCTACCATCTGCAAACGCCGGTTTACAATATGATGTTTGGCATCAAATACATTATCAACAATGATGTTTCAAACACAACCATGAACACAGATTACTTAGATCAAATCGGTCACACCGCTAACATGGAAATTTGGAAGAATCGTTACACCCTTCCGTTAGCCTATGCCGTAGATCAGTCTGCAGAAGAATGGAATTACTATTCCACCAATGCCTTTACGGTCCAGTCGGATTATTTTGAGCGGGCCACCGGCGTTTCTGACGTCTTTACCAATGTACCAGTAGATTCCGTTACCTATGATAACGTCATTGCCTTCACCCAGGATTTAAGCTCCGGTAATTACGTCTATCACAAGGCCAACACCAGGGAAGATGCCACTTTCACAGCCAACATTCCGGTAACGGACGCGCATAACTATTACGTTTATGTTTCCAGCCGAGGCTTAGATACCGTTACTATTTCTAACGAAGATGAATCTGTATCACAGTCCGTAGATCCGTCTGAGCCTTATATTGTAGACATGGGCGTTCTGGCCAAAGGAGATACCATCCACGTAGAATGCCCTTGCACAGAAGATTCCTCTACCGTAGAAATTTACGTTGTTTACGTCAACGAAGAGAACCTACAAAAAGGATATGAAGTTCTGAATGATGACGGTGCCATGCAGATTGAAACCTGGGAAGACACCTACGTCAAAGGTACGGTAACCATTGGACAAAACGAAGACCTGTTCACCTCCATCAACTATGATGCCGGCTGGTCGGTTTACGTTGACGGAAAGGAAGTTTCTGCAGACAAGCTCTTCAAATACGGAGATGCCCTAATCGGCGTAAAAATGGATCCGGGTTCCCATACCGTAGAGTTTAAATTCCATGCACAGGGATACCGCCTAGGTCTCCTGATCAGCGGCTTTACACTGCTTGGTATTTTACTCTTCTCCCTGGTTCTCCCGTTTCTGCGGAAGAAAACCGGGAAGGATCTTCGCTTCCCCAAGCGCAAAAAATCCGGAGCCAAAGGAAGTTCCAAAAAAGCAAAAGTCAAAAAGGGTGCTTCCCGTAATCAGGCACCAGTTCCAATGTCAAAAACCCGTGCTGCTGCCTTACAGGAACAGGAAGTAAGGCTGCAATACGCCGCACAGCACCAAATGACACAACAGCCACAGGCACAGCAGAGATACTTTCAGGACATCCCGGTTGCTAAATCGCCTGACAAAACAACCCCAAAAGAATAAATAATTGTGCCGGGAAAGCACAAAAACAGAGCCCGCTGCTTTTGCAACGGGCTCTTGTTATGCTGTTTTTCTATTGGTGTCTAAAACAGTCTAAATCAGTCCTGATAAATCGGATACTTGGCAACCAGTTCTGCAACCTTGGCAGCTACTTCGTCTTTTTTGTTTTCAAAATCCGTAGCTACGGCCCAGATGCATTCGGCAATCGGTTTCATATCCTCTTCCTTCATGCCTCTGGTAGTAACGGCTGCCGTACCAATACGAACCCCGGAAGTAACAAACGCAGAACGAGGGTCATTCGGAATGGCATTCTTGTTCAGGGTAATGTGTACTTCGTCACAGTTATTCTGCAAAACCTTGCCGGTAACCTCATCCAAATTGGTCAGGTCAACCAGAACCAGGTGGTTTTCGGTACCATTGGAAACCAGTTTGAAACCACAATCCATTAAAGCGTCTCCAAGGGCTTTGGTATTCTTCAGAATTTGTGCCTGGTATTCCTTGAATTCCGGTTTCAGCGCTTCCCCAAAGCAAACTGCCTTAGAAGCAATAACGTGCTCTAATGGACCGCCTTGGGTTCCCGGAAACACATACTTGTTGAAGTTGTATTTTTTAGCAGCCTCTTCCGAAGCAAGGATCAGACCACCGCGTGGGCCCCGCAGGGTTTTATGGGTAGTTGTGGTAGTAACATCTGCATACGGAATAGGACTTGGGTGCAATCCGGCAGCTACCAGACCGGCGATGTGCGCCATATCTACCCAAAGAACCGCACCGCATTTATCAGCAATTTCACGGAACCGTGCAAAGTCAATAATGCGTGGATACGCAGATGCACCGGCAACAATCATCTTTGGCTTGTGCTCCATGGCCAGGCGTTCTACTTCATCATAGTCAATAAAGCCGTCTTCGTTAATGCCATACGGTACAATGTTGAAATACAATCCGGAAAAGTTTGCCGGAGAACCGTGGGTCAGATGTCCACCTGCATCCAGGCTCATGCCAAGGATGGTGTCTCCCGGTTTACAAATGGCCATAGTAACAGCCATATTGGCCTGTGCACCGGAGTGCGGCTGCACATTGGCATATTCTGCTCCAAACAGTTTGCAGGCACGCTCAATGGCCAGTGTTTCCAGCTCATCAATATGTTCGCATCCGCCGTAAAAACGCTTACCGGCATACCCTTCCGCATACTTATTGGTCAGAACAGAGCCCATGGCAAGCATGGCCGGTTCAGAAATAATATTTTCCGAAGCAATCAGTTCAATAGTGTTGCACTGCCGTTCGTACTCAGCTTTAATGCCGGCGCCAACTTCAGGATCATGTTCGGCAATGTAATCCATGATTTCTTTCAACATAACAGACACTCCAAACTTTTAATTTTATTCTGCTGTAGTTTCCTCTGCAGGAGCTTTGTCAGCACCGGTCTTTTTCCGCAGCCACAGAATGATGGCGGGTTCCTTTTCTTCAATGGAAGGATCAATCGGTAACAAAAGCTTCTGTGCAATAAAGAATACCACAGTTTGTACCAAACCGGCAGGCAAAATGCAAATAACGCGAGCCAGCGGATTCAGCCAGGAAATGCCCCAACTTAAAATCCACGGATAACATACGCCTTGCAGCCAGGTTGTGAAAAGAATGGTGGCAACCATAATAACAAAATACAAAATAAAGTGCCAACGCGGTGCGGAGGACTTGAAAGTGTATTTTTTATTCATAATGTACACAAAGATATTTGCCGCAATATTGGCAAGAAAGAACGGCAGCATATATCCCCATGTAACAGTCAGACCATGTACTCCCTCTACAACGTATCTGTCATAATCCCTCAGTCCTGCAGCTGTGGTGGTGTCAAACAGCGTGTTTACGTCATAAAGGAAATCCAGCCATCCGGGAAGTGCGGCTTTCAGCGGGTTAAAAATCAGCGGCAACAAATATTGCAATGCCGTTTGAATGACGCCGCCGGCCAAACCGAACAGACACATACTGACAATTTGCAAAAGAAGTAAGACACCCTTAGAAGGGCTTTTCTTTGCTGCTTTGCTCTTGGTTTCATTTCCCATAATTCATATCTCCTCTTTTACTTAGAGAAAAGAGGCAAAGGTTCCAGGTAAATAATATCTTCCCGATCTGCAGCGTCCCCTTCTGCCAGGATGGCGGCCCGGCCAACAATATTGGCACCGGCCTTGTTAATTAGGTTTTCTACTGCACTTAGGGATTCTCCTGTAGAAATAACGTCATCTACAATCAGAACCCGTTTTCCGGAAATGGCATCTGCTTCCGTCTTGTCCATATACAGATGCTGAACATGAGCCGTGGTAATGGAACGAACTTCTACGCCGAAAGCTTCTGTCATATACAGTTTTACGCCTTTCCGAACAACGTAATACGGCTTTCCTGCCTGCTTGGCCATTTCATAACCCAGAGGAATTCCTTTGGCTTCCGGAGTTACAATGTAGTCAAAATCAGGGCAGCGCTTCAGCAACTCCGTGGCAGCTGCTACTGTCAGCTCTACATCGCCGAAAATAACAAATGCTGCAATGTCCAGATGTTCGTTTACCGGACAAATGGGAAGGTGCCGTTCCAGACCGGCAATGGTCATGTCATACGTTTTACCCATAAAAATGAGCCTCTTTCCTTAAAAATTTTCTAAGTAACAGGATACCATATTCTTAGTGATGGAACAACCGCATTCCGGTCATTGCCATAACCATTCCAAGCTCGTTACACTTTTCAATAACGACATCATCACGGATGGAACCACCCGGCTGGGCAACGTAAGTAACACCGGAACGGTAGGCACGTTCAATGTTGTCAGAGAACGGGAAAAATGCATCAGAACCGATAGAAACACCGCTCAGCGTCTTTAAATAAGCAAGGCGCTCTTCTCTGGTGAACGGCGCCGGACGCTCTGAAAACAGACGCTGCCATTGTCCGTCTGCCAAAACATCATCTGCATCTTCGGACAAATAAAGGTCAATGGCATTGTCTCTGTCCGGGCGACGTACGGTATCTAAGAACGGAAGGTTCAGGACACGGTCACTCTGACGAAGGTGCCACTTATCCGCTTTATCGCCGGCCAAACGGGTGCAATGAATCCGGGACTGCTGTCCGGCCCCTACCCCGATTGCCTGTCCGTCTTCCGCATAGCAAACGGAGTTAGACTGCGTGTATTTCAAAGTAATTAAGGCAATAATCAGGTCCCGTTTGGCAGATTCCGGAAGGTCTTTCTGTTCCGTTACAATATCCTTCAGCAAAGATTCATCAATGCGAAACTCGTTTCTTCCCTGTTCAAAGGAAACCCCGTAAACCTGCTTGGTTTCTTTTGGAGCCGGTACATAATCCGGATCAATCTGAACAATATTGTAGTTTCCCTTTTTCTTGCTCTTTAAAATTTCCAAAGCCTCCGGATCATAACCCGGTGCAATAATCCCATCGGAAACTTCGCGCTGAATCAATTTGGCAGCAGTCACATCGCAAGGATCAGACAAGGCGATCCAGTCCCCAAAGGAAGACATCCGGTCTGTTCCTCTTGCACGTGCATAAGCAGTGGCAATTGGAGAATCGTCCAGTCCTTCAATGTCATCTACAAAGCAAGCCTTCTTTAAGGCATCTGACATTGGGATACCCACTGCAGCAGAAGTTGGGCTGACATGCTTAAAGGAAGTGGCTGCCGGCATGTGCAGTACCGACTTAATTTCCTTTACCAACTGATAGGAATTGAACGCATCCAGGAAGTTAATGTAACCCGGACGACCGTTCAAAATGGTAATGGGCAGATCAGATCCATCCTGCATATAAATGCGGGCTGGTTTTTGGTTTGGATTGCATCCGTATTTCAATTCAAATTCTTTCATGGATTTTTTCTCCTTTTCCGTTTACTGATTCTTATTCAACATGCGGTTTTCAGTTTCTCCGGTAGCCAGATTCAAATATCTGACATACAAAGAAATTTTATTTTGTTCATTCAGGTTTTCCCAAAGATCCTTGGTTAATTCATCAATATCATTCGGCACCTGAATCCGCTCCGGTTCCCCTTGGAACGTCGGAATCGGATTACCATCGGTAACATAGGTGTGAATAAAATGACCAAGACCGGCAACCGGCTCATACTCAAATGTATAACGATTGCAGGCGGACCCTTCTGCATCGGCCGATTTCAAAATGCTAAGTTTGTAAGACAGGCCGTCCTCTTTCAAATAAGCAATTCCTGAAATGCGCGGCGTTAAATTAGGTGCATCCGGTTCAAACTGCCGTGTGCGTAATGCCTCTTCAAAAGTTTTTCCGTCCTGCAGAAAGTCATAAATAGTCTGGGTTTGGTCCCCATTGGTAACAATCAGCGCATCCCCGGTCATCTTAATGGGAGAATAAATAATCAGAGATGGGTCTTCTACCTTGGATTCATCAAACGGATAAATAATGACTTCAGATTCTTTTTCCGTAAAAATACGGTTTCGTGAGTTTTCACTGCGTCCCATGATGAAATAGGCAACCGCCAACTTGGCACCATCTTCGGTCAGACCAAGTAAAATACCTCTTCCCACATAGGGATTTCCGGCAATTGCCTGTCCAATACTCTTAGTGTCATAAATGCTCATGAATGATCCTCCTGCTTTTTATCTGTTTATAAAAATAAAAATGGGCAGCCCGAAAGAAAACTTTCAGGACTGCCCAGACGGTCGACATAAACTGCTTTTTCTGCTTCCCGTGGTGAACTCCACTGATCCGTCAGTTGCAGAAAAAGGGTTTTATTTTAAAAGTGCGTAGTGCTGACTCGCAAAAGAAAAATCAGCAAACCGGGTAAACCCAGCCCTTGGTGTCTTCTACACGACCCCACTGGATGCCGGTCAGAGTGTCATACAGCTTTTGGGTCAGAGGTCCGATCTTTCCGCCGGAAATTTCGGCAACCTTGTCCTTCCACTTCAGTTCCTTAACCGGAGAAACAACAGCTGCGGTACCGCAACCCCATACTTCTTCCAGCTTGCCTTCTTCGGAAGCCTTCATAATGTCGGCAATAGCAAGTTTTCCTTCAATAACTTCGTAACCCCAGTCTTTGCAAAGCTCAATAACGGAGCGACGCGTTACGCCAGGAAGAACGGTGCCTACACAAGGAGCGGTATAAATTTTTCCGTCAATCTTGAAGAGGATGTTCATGGCACCTACTTCTTCAACATACTTCTTTTCTACACCGTCAAGCCAAAGAACCTGAGAATAACCTGCCTTTTCGGCAACGTCTCCGGCCTTAATGGAAGCAGCATAGTTACCGCCACACTTGGTAAATCCGGTCAGGCCGGGTGCGGCACGAATGTATTCATCTTCTACATAAATCTTAACCGGAGCAATGCCTTCACTGTAGTAGGCACCAGACGGGCTGCAGATAATGCAGAAGCGATAATGCTTGGAAGCGTGTACACCAAGCCCTACATCGGTAGCAAAGGTGAACGGACGGATGTACAAAGAGGTTCCATCAGTATGTGGTACCCAGTCCTTATCCACTTCTACCAGAGTCTTAACGGCCTGGATAAAATCTTCTACCGGAATTTCCGGAATGCAAAGACGATCTGCAGAGTCATTCATCCGGTTGGCATTGCAGTCCGGGCGGAAGAGCTGAATTTTGCCTTCTGCGGTGCGATATGCCTTCATACCTTCAAAAATTTCCTGTGCATAGTGCAAAACGACAGTGGCCGGATCCATTGGAAACGGTTCGTAAGGAACAATGCGGGCGTCATGCCAGCCTTCTCCTTCGGTATAATCCATTACGAACATGTGATCCGTAAAGATTTGGCCGAAGCCAAGTGCGGATTCATCAGTAGGCTTTGCCTTCGGTGTTGTGGTTTTAACAATTTTGATATCCAATTGAACTACCTCCCGTAGCATTAGAGAATTACGGTAAGATTTTAGTCTGCTAAAGGGCTGCTGTCAAGACGTTCCAAAGCTTATTTGCGCGCTTTTTCTTCCGAAGTCCAGGCGAATCCGATTTTGTCTTTTCCAAAGCGCGCCCGAATGGAATCCATGGTGCTTTCCAAAGCTTCCTGCCGTTCTTCCCTTTTGCCTTGCGATTCAGTTTCCGTATCAAACAAGCTCATCTGTTCCGGCTGCGGGTCATCCTGGGACACCAAGTCTGTTCCGGTAACGGAAAGAAGCCGTACTGGGCGCTGCAGATCCCAGGTATCCCTGACCAGCTCCATGGAAATTTGGGAAATCTCTTTTTGTAAATAGGTTGGACGTTTCAGCTTGCGTTGCCGCTGTACAGTTTTGAAATCAGGATCTTTGAGTGCTACCTGAATGGTATATGCTTTTAATTCCTTCTGCCGAAGCCGGGACGCCACGGAGTCAGACAATTCATTGATACCGGCCCGGATCTCCGCTTCCCCGACCAGGTCATGTTTAAACGTAATGCTGTTTCCGACAGATTTCACGTCCCGCTTTTCGTAAAAGTCATGAACGGGATCCTGGTCCAGTCCGTGGATATAGGTATACAATTGTTCCCCCTGCTTACCTAGGATACGCACAAGAAAATCCCGATCAAGGCGACTGACGTCTTCACAGGTATGAATGGAATACCGTCCCAAAATTTCCACGGACTTTTTTCCGACAAACAACAAGTCGGAAACGGGAAGCGGATATACAATGGCCGGCACATCTTCCCGAAAGATGACCGTGGTGGCGTCCGGCTTCTTGTAGTCACTTCCCAGTTTGGCAAATACCTTACAAAAGCTGACTCCGACGGATATGGTCAGGCCAAGCTCTTCCCGGACCCGTCTGCGAATATCATCCGCCAGCTCCTTGGGTGTCATCTGAAACAAATGGATAGAGCCGGTTACATCCAGAAAGGATTCATCTATACTGAAAGGCTCCACCAAATCTGTATAATCCAGATAAATGCGGTTCAGCTTTTCATAATACTGATGATACACATCGTGGTGTGGCGGAACACAGACCAGGTCCGGGCATTTTCGCTTGGCGGACCAGATGGTCTCTGCTGTACGGATTCCATATTTTTTAGCCAGTTCATTTTTAGCCAGCACAATCCCGTGTCGGTTCTCCGGATTGCCTGTTACAGCCATGGGAACCTGCTTCAGTTCCGGCCGGAGCACCGACTCTACCGAAGCAAAAAAGCTGTTTCCGTCACAGTGTAAAATGATCCGGTCTGCCATGCCTTTTCTCCTTTCCTCTTTGTCCTTTTTTGGGTCTCTTTGCTGCGTTATAATAAGTTTACCATTTTCCGCATATTTGTGGTATATTAGTCATGAACGAAAACTTCTCCCGGAGGGATTGAAATGAAAAAAGTACTAAAAGTTCTGAAAAGCTCCGTTGCAGCTCTTTTGGCAATCAATTTAATTTTCCTTGCCTGCATCTGCTACATTTGGTTTGGGGTACTTCGCGGTTATTACAATGTGCCGAATGACAACAAATATGTTACGGCCTATGATACCGACTCCGGACTGGTTTCCGATGATATGCTGGCTGCCTTTGGAGACGAAGAAGCCTATGCTTTAGGGGTAAACGAAGCCGGTACCGTTGTCTTCCAGCATCCACACAAAGCCTATAAGAAGGCTCTTAAGGAATGCAAGGAAGCAAAGAAAGCCATTAAGAAGGAATATGACTTAAAGCATATGAGCCGCACCTGGTATATTGCATACATAAATGCCGGTGAGCAGTTTGCCGAACAAGAGAAAGAAGACGACTTAGATCTTGCCAAGCAGGCATTAAAGCTTTCTTATGTGCTTTCCATTTATTCCAACAGTTTTAATAAAACAAGATAAAACCGTCTGAGTTAATAAAGTAACGCGGTGTCTTTCGGCACCGCGTTTTTTAAGTATTTTTGTAATGCTTTGGAGGATTTCTTTATGTCAAAAAAAGCCAAAAACTGGATTGCTGTTGGGCTATTTTTCTTAGGTTTCGGAATATTGCTGCTTCTGGCAACCCTGTTTGATTTCCAAATCAGCCAATTGCTAACCGCACATGCTTTGGAAGGCCATACCTATATTACCAATGATGACGCCTTTGCCGTTGTTATGGAAATCTTGGGCTCCGCTCCTGCAGAGTTAATGATTTCTCTGGCGTTCTGTATTATTTTCTGGTATGCACAGTACTTCTGGAAAGGTGCCAAAAAATATGTCTGGGCATCTTTGATGTTAGTTTTTAATATCATCAGCAACTATGTGCTGGCTTCGGATGTCACGTCTTATGTCCGTCAGCACCTGTTTCTGAATCCGGATCCGGATTATGCCGGCGGCGCCTGGTTAAAGGTATTTTATGTTTTTGTCGGCCTCTTCCTGGCAGCATTAGAAGTCCTTGCAGTAAAGAACGTACCGAAAGAGCAGATTCAAAAATTACTCGGGTTCTCCGTTGCTGTCATTGTTCTGATTGCCATACCAAATATCGTCATCAATTTGGGAATGAAGGCTTACGTTGGCCGTATCCGGTACAGAGCCATGAATATGTATCCGGACAATGCAGATTACGGTTACGCTGCATTTGCAAACTGGTATGAAGTCAATGGCCAGTGGTTGGATGATGTACAAAAGACCAAACTCTTTGGCAATACGGATGCACTGAAATCCTTCCCCTCCGGCCACACCTGTGCCGCCGGCATGAGCTATGGACTAATTATGCTAAATGATGCGCTTGGTATTAAAAATAAAAAAATCCGCACTACTCTTTGGATTATTCCGATTGTCATTACCGGTGCTGTTGCCGTCAGCCGTATTATTGTCGGAGCACACTTTATGTCTGACGTTCTGATTGGCGGAACCATGTCTTTCCTGACCATGCTTTTGGTTCGTGAAATCTTTGTCTGCAAAGGCAGCAATGTCAAAGCCATGTTCGGAAAAGGAAAGACCGCTGCTTAACTTTGTCAATTAAGCATTAACTAAACAAGGTAAAACAAAAGAACCACTTCTTAAAAGATGAAACATCTTAAAGAAGTGGTTCTTAATCTTTGCGTTACATTAATACCCAGCTTATACGTCCAGGTGGGCCAGATCTTCCAGGCTTTCCCTCTTAACGGCAACATAGCTTTCGCCTTTGTTAAGCATAACAATCGGCGGCTTCGGAAGCTTGTTATAGTTGGAAGCCATGGCATAGTTGTAAGCACCTGTGGTCAGAACGGCAATCAAATCGCCGCGGCCAATGTCTTCCGGCAGGTTAACATTTTCCTGGATAATATCTCCGGATTCGCAGCAACGGCCGACAACAGAGGCTTTCCAGTCACCCTCAAAGTTTACCCGATTGGCAGGCAAAACCGTGTAAGCAGAGCCGTACAGGGCAAAGCGGATGTTATCGGTCATACCGCCATCAATGGAAACATAGTTCTTATAACCCGGGATCTGCTTTACAGAGCCCACAGTGTATACCGTCATACCGGCGTCAGCTACAATGCTGCGGCCCGGTTCAAAGCAAATAATAGGCGTCTTAATGTTTAATTCTTCGGTCTTCTTGTGGATGCAATCCCCCACTTTGTGAATATTTGCTGCAATATCAATGGTAGGATCCGACTCTACATAGCGAACGCCGTAGCCACCGCCAAGGTCCAGTTCTTCTGCTTCATAACCATACTTTTGCTTCATATCGGCAATGAAGTCCAGCATAACATCAACGGCTTTAAAGAAAACATCAGAGTCAAAGACCTGAGAGCCAACATGGCAATGGAACCCACTCAGAATAATATGATCCAGGGACAAAGCCAATTTGGTAATTTCTTCTGCCTGTCCGGTTTCAATGGCGGAGCCAAACTTGGAGTCTACCTTACCGGTGGAAACCGCAGCAAAAGTATGAGGGTCAATGCCCGGGGTCAGGCGCAGAAGAATTTTCTGCTCCAGGTTCTTTTCCTTTGCAATGCGCTGAATGGCATACAGTTCGTCAGCACTGTCTACTACAAAGTAACCAACACCCAGTTGCATGGCAAATGCAATATCTTCATCCGTTTTGTTATTGGAATGAAAGTAAGCATTTTCCAACGGGAAACCGGCCTTGTTAGCGGTATAAATTTCACCGGAGGAAACGACATCTGTGCACATTCCCTCTTCCTTGATAATTTCATAAATCCGTTTGAAAGAAGCTGCTTTGGAAGCAAACAGAGCCTTGCCCCGTCCTCCGAAGGTTTCTTCAATTGCGTCCAGGTAGGTACGGCAGTTTTCACGGATGCGTTCTTCATCCATCAGATAAACCGGTGTACCGTACTTCTTGGCTAATTCTACCGTATCCTGGCCGGCAAACAGCAGGTGGTTATCTTCCGATACGGAAAGATTTTTACAAATCATAGTAAACTCCTTAGTTGTTTTTTGCGAGTTGGCATTTTGGTTGTTTAGAAGCGAATCATGTCATTCATGCCGTAAAGGCCCGGCGCTTTGTCCTTGACAAAGGCGGCCGCCGTCAAGGCTCCTTCGGCAAAGAGGGCACGGCTGTGCGCCTCATGCTTTAAGGTAATGGTCTGATTGTCTGTACCTACCAGTACTTCGTGAATTCCAACCACATTACCAATGCGAACAGACTGGATTCCGATTTCTTCCGGCGCACGTTTGCCCTGCCCGCTTCTGCCGCAGTGCAGCGTTGCCTCCGGCCGCACTTCCTGAAGGCCTTTGGCAATGGCCAGTGCGGTTCCGCTTGGCGCATCCAGCTTCCGCACATGATGCGTTTCTACAATTTCAATCTGGGCACCATCCATAACTTGAGCGGTCTTTTTTGCCAGCTCAATTAAAAGGGCAATACCGATAGAGTAATTGGCGGAGAAAAAGACCGGAATCTCTTTTGCCGCTTCTGTAATCAGTTTCTGCTCTTCCTCTGTCAGGCCTGTGGTGGCCATAACAACCGGAAGATGATTCTTAACGCAGAAGTTTAACAATGCCTGCGTACAGGAATGATGGGAAAAATCAACAACAACATCTACCGCTGTTTCCGCTTCGTCAAAGGATGCGGCACACGGAACCGCCGTGTTGTCCTCTTTGTAATAATCTACACCGGCAACCAGCTCAGCTCCCTGATATCCTTTTTCACAGAGGAACTGTACTTCCTTGCCCATGTGGCCGCAAAGGCCGGACAGCAATACTTTCATTGGGTTCTCCTTTTATTGTTTTGCGTTAAATCAGATTCTGTTCCTTCATTAAGCCAAGCAGCTTTTCTTCATGGGCTGCTTCCATTGGTGTCATTGGCAGACGAAGTGCATTTTCACCATAACCCATGGCGGCCATAGCGGCCTTTACCGGGATGGGGTTTACTTCACAGAACAAGGTATTAATCAGGTCCAAATACTGCAGCTGCATGGAACGAGCTTTGGCTACATCGCCCGCCAAAAAGGCATGGCACAGTTCGGACGTTTCTTTCGGCAGCAGGTTAGAAAGCACGGAGATAACGCCTTTGCCGCCCAGGGAAAGAATGGGCACAATCTGGTCGTCATTGCCAGAGTAAATATCAATCCGGTCTCCGCAAAGAGCAGCTACTTCCGCAATCTGGGAAATGTTACCACTGGCCTCTTTAACCGCAACAATGTTCGGATGATCTGCCAGAACGCTTAAGGTCTGCGGCAGGATGTTGCATCCGGTTCTGGACGGTACATTGTAAAGAATGCATGGCTTGGTGGAAGCATCTGCAACGGCAGTAAACGAAGCAATTAAGCCGTTCTGCGTTGCCTTATTGTAGTAAGGGGTTACCAGAAGCATAGCATCTGCGCCAACTTCACAAGCATACTTTGTCAGGCTGATGGCATAAGCAACGTCATTGGAACCGGTGCCGGCAATAACCGGAACGCGTCCCGCAACCTTGTCTACGCAGAATTTGATAGCTTCCTTATGTTCTTCATCGGACAAAGTAGAACCTTCTCCTGTGGTTCCTACTGCTACAATGGCATCAATGCCCTGTGCAATCTGCCAGTCAATCAGTCGGCCAAAACTTTCATAATCCACACTGCCGTCGGAAAACATTGGGGTAATGATGGCTGTTGCTGCACCTGTAAATACTGTGTTTTTCATGTTTTTACGCTCCTTCTTTTCTTTTGCAAAAATGATAAAAACAGAAAAGAGACAGTCACAAAGCGCGGCTGTCTCTAAAACACTATTACGTTCCAAAATAATAACGTAAAAAGCAAGTCTTTTAGGATAGCTCTCCGCATACTATGCGACAGCAATAGGGATCTTTTCCATATTGCCAGCTGAGACACGCGCCACTGTGTCCGCTTCGGCACCCTTGCCTTTCCCGTGCAGCTTTGGCAGCCGTCTTCCCACGGTACTTATCTCAGGTGCGCCTCTATCTTCTTGCTGAAATACTATCACCGGGTAACCCGTTTGTCAACCTGTTTTACTCTATTTCTGCAGCGTACTTTCCGGTTGTTCCTGGCTTTACTACTTTGCCTCTGTTTCCGCCGCTGAACCGCTACCTTCCTGTTCCTCTTTTCCCGGCGATACAGTTTCTACCTCTTCTGCCGAAGGGGCCACTTTGCTCCTTCTAAGCAGGAAAAATAACAGCAATCCGCCAAGCAAAACAAAACCAATGCTTACCACCTGATTATTGGTTAAGACACCAATATAGCCGCGTTCGTCATCCCGTAAGAATTCCATCAGGAACCGGCCTACACCGTACAGAATCAGGTAGAAGGAGCAAATGGACCCCTTCGGCAACTTGGTTCTGCTTAAAAGAACTAAAATAACTACTAACAGGAAGTCTCCTGCAGAAGAAAACAGCTGTGTCGGCCACAAAGCCACCCCACTTGGTGCATAACTGTCCACTGGGAAAAAGACTCCTAAAATGCTTTCTGTGCGGGCGCCGTAACAGCAGCCGGCAAGGTAACAGCCAATCCGACCGAAGCCTTGGCCCAGCGCCACAGACGGAATAATTAAATCAGCCATTTCCAGGAAGGAAACCTTCTTTATTTTGCAGAGCAACGCCCCTACTAAAACACCTAAAATAACACCGCCGTAAACAATGTATCCGTCTGTGCCAAGCAGTTCCTTCGGATTGGCAATGAAATCGGATAAGTGGCGTAACACATAGGTCAGCCGCGCACCAATCAAGCCGGCAATCAAGCCCCACAAGCTGATATCAAATACCAGATTCCAGTCTTTGCCGTGTTTCTTGCCGCGCCAGGCTGCCATTAGGACGCCCGACAGCGCACCAATGGCAATCATCAGTCCATAACCGTAAACCGTTACGGAACCAATGGTAAATAATTCGTTATGCATTGTTCTATCCTTTCTATTTAAGGACGATTCTATTTCGGAAACATCCCACGAGTGCTTTAAATTCTAAAGATGGCAACTCCAGTATACAACGACATCAGTTGCCTGGTTTGCTCACCATTATAGCAAAAAAGCAGGAGCAGGTCATCCTATTCATAAGGAAGAGCATCTCGGATTTCATTAACTAATAAGAAAGGCCTTTGCACTACTGTGCAAAGGCCTTTTGGCGCCTCAAACAGGGCTCGAACCTGTGACACCGCGGTTAACAGCCGCGTGCTCTACCGACTGAGCTATTGAGGCAAAAAAGAAACCGATCAACTGAAAAGCTAATCGGTTCGTTGTGTTGGCATTGCCCTATCTTCCCAGGAGGCTGCCCTCCAAGTATTTTCGGCACTGCTGAGCTTAACTGCCGTGTTCGGGATGGGAACGGGTGGACCCTCAGCGCTAAAAACACCAACTGTAATAGACCAAATGGTCTGTGGTGACCCGTACGAGATTCGAACTCGTGTTGCCGGCGTGAGAGGCCGGAGTCTTAGGCCACTTGACCAACGGGCCATATGGTACACCATCAGGGACTCGAACCCTGGACACCCTGATTAAGAGTCAGGTGCTCTACCAGCTGAGCTAATGGTGCATAT
>CAVCCW010000003.1:0-83977 GCA_963600825.1 Bacteroidaceae bacterium
CTTCGTACAGCTCTTGTGCCACTTTCATGGTTCTGCGCGTCTGGAAATTCAGACGACGAGAAGCATCCTGCTGCAGGGTAGAGGTAATGAAAGGCGGAGCCGGCTGTTTCCGGCGCGTCCCTTTCTTAACAGTGTCCACTTTAAAGGCGGCTCCATCCAGCCGGGCAAGATAGGAATCCGACTGTTCCTTGTTCTTAATTTCTACTTTTCCCTTTTCGTCCGAGGTCAGGGCCGCAGCAAACGCTTTCCGGCTGGCTGGCGGAGTGAACTTAGCGTCAATGCTCCAGTATTCTTCCGGCTTGAACGCGTTAATTTTTTCTTCCCGGTCAACAATCAGGCGAAGGGCAACGGACTGTACCCGTCCGGCAGATAAACCGCGGCGGATTTTCTGGGAAACAAACGGGCTGATCCGGTAACCAACCAAGCGATCCAGAATGCGTCTGGTCTGCTGGGCATTCACCAAGTCCATGTCAATGGTATGCGGGTTCTTCATGCCTTCTTCAATTCCGGTTTTGGTAATTTCATTGAAGGTAACCCGGTTGGTTTCTTTTGGGTCCAGGTCAAGGAGGGTGGCAAGGTGCCAGGAAATGGCCTCCCCTTCCCGGTCAGGGTCCGTTGCAAGGTAAACCTTGTCATGCGTGGCAGCGGCTTCTTTCAGTTCCTTTACCAGCTTTTCCTTTCCCTTAATAACGGCATACTTCGGCTCAAAGTTGTTTTTCACATCAACATTCAGCTTGGCTGCCGGAAGGTCCCGTACATGTCCCATGGAGGCCACTACGTCATAATCCTTACCCAGGATAGACTGAATGGTCTTGGTCTTGGTCGGGGACTCTACAATAATCAGATTTGACATGTTTTAACCATCCTGTTTCAAAGTATAGTTTCTGTCGGACTGCAGTTGCAGGTAGCCCAGAAGCTCCAGCTCCGTTAAGGCGCCGAGCAGGCGATTCACCGGCAATGCGGTCTTGGTTAGCAATGTTTCTATGCTGAGCGGGCAACCGGAAAAGCAGTCGTAAACCGTTTCGGCGTCTGCGGTAACCGGGTCCGTTAGTTCCTTTTTCTGTTCCTTTTCTTTGGCGAGGTACGCCTCTTCAATCTGCGGGGTTTTCAAATTGGGAAGAGTCCTCCAGTTTTCCTGTTGCACTACATCCTGCAGCAAAAGAGGAAGCTGTTCTTCCGGAATCTGAATGTACCTGCCATAGGACGCTTGCAACTGTGCAATTACATCCATAGGACAATTTACACAAGTAGCGCCATCCGCCAGCAAATCTTCGGCACCGGCATAGGCGGAGCCAAGAGCTTGGCCAGGGACAGCCATGACCTCCCGGTCATATAGGCCCGCATCTCGTGCGGTTAACAGCGAGCCGCTTTTTCTACCCGCTTCCACCACCAAGGTGCCGACGGTCATGCCGGCAATAATGCGGTTTCGGTTGGGGAAGGTGCCCTTGTGAGGCTCTTCCTGCGGGTTGGTTTCAGAAAGCAATAGGCCGTTTGCAGCAATGACCTTACGCAAATCCTTGTTGGATTGCAGGTAATGGGATAAAAAGCCACCGCCAAGAACAGCTACCGTCGGCGCACCGGCTGCCAATGCACCCAAATGCGCTGCCGAGTCTATTCCCAGGGCCCCTCCACTGCAAATAACAAAGTTACAGACAGAAAGATGTTCTGCCAGCAAAGAGGCAGCATGCTTACTGCGAAGCCCCGGCTTCCTGGTGCCTACAATAGCAAAAGGCAGGCGTTGTTGCAAGACCGAAGTGTTTCCTTTGGCATATAACAGTACCGGGTAATCCCGAATTTCCCGTAGCAGTGGCGGATACTCCGGATCTTCCGGCGTCAGGAGATCTATGCCTTCTCCGGCACAGAGTTCCAGTTGCCGGTAACTTTCGGAAAGCGGATGATGTTCCATCCGCTCCAGCGTACCCGGAGAAAACAGGCCGCTGGCCATTCTTGCCGAATCCTCATAAATTTCCTGCGGTCCGGCATAAAAGCGAAAAATGTCTGCGGAGTTGGGTCTGGCAGGCAGACAATCATGGAGCCAGATCCAGTAATTCAGTTGTTTCATACGGTTTCACCATTTCCCACATCAGGATGGAGGCTGCCGCCCCCGCATTCAGTGACTCCGCTCTGCCGGCCATAGGTATGGTAACCGGGTGTTGACAACACTGGAGCGTTTCTTCGGTGATCCCGTTGGCTTCGTTGCCGACGACGCAAAGAACACCTCCGCTGAAATCTGCGGCTGTGACCGGGATTGCGTCTGTCCGCGGGGTGGAAGCATACGTCTTTAACCCAAGACTTGCTGCGGTCAGGATTGTTTTTGTTACCTCTGTGGTTTGGTAAACGGGCAGTCTAAGCAGGGCGCCCATGGAGGCGCGCAGTGCTTTCGGACTATATCTGTCACAGCCGCCGGAAACCAGAAGGCCGGTTAGGCCAAGTGCTTCCGCCGTGCGGCTGATGGCACCCAAGTTGGCCGGATCCTGTACGTTTTCCAGTAACAGGTATTTTCCGGTCGGGGACAGGGGTTCTTCTTTTTGCTCCGGTATCCGGACCACACAGTAAACGCCCTGGCTATGGCTGGTATCGGACAGCTTGGCTGCCACCGCCTCCGTAACCAGATAAGATGCTGCACTGTGCGCCTGCAGAGATGCTATTTCCGTGCCATTTCTGTCAGCGGCTTTTTCCGTAAAATACAGTTCTTCCGCCTTCAGCCCGGAACGAAGCAGATCTAGGCAAAGCCGCAATCCTTCCAGCACAAACAGCCCGGCTTTTTCGCGGGCTCCGGCAGAAGCATTCAGCTTTACAACCTGTTTTATTTTCGGGTTGGAAACACTGGAAATAACGTCCATTTATTTGACCCCTTATAGTAAAAAGCACGCCCGCGTACGCGCGCGGACGTGTAAGTTATGTTCTTATTTCAGCGCGGCTTTGGCCTGCTCTGTCAGAGCGGTGAAAGCAGCCGGATCAGAAATGGCAATTTCGGAAAGCATCTTTCTGTTCAGATCAATGCCGGCCTTCTTCAGTCCGTTCATGAAAGTGGAATAATTCATGCCGTTGGCTTTGCAACCGGCAGAAATTCTGGAAATCCACAGACGGCGGAAGTCACGCTTCTTCTGCTTGCGGCCGATGTAAGCATACTGGCCGGATTTCATAACTGCTTCTTTGGCAGTCTTGAACAGTTTGGACTTGGAGCCGTAGTAGCCCTTTGCCATTTTTAATGTTTTATTTCTTCTCTTGCGAGTCATCATTGCGCCCTTAACACGAGCCATAGTTGTTTACCTCCAATAATTCGTTGTCATGCAGCTTTGGCTGCAGGGTTCTTCTTATTTATAAGGAACCATCTGCTTGATAGCCTTCTGGTTGGTCTTGTCGGCAACCTGCTGCTGGCGCAGAGTTCTCTTTCTCTTGGTGTTCTTCTTGGTAAGAATGTGGGATTTGTTGGCATGAGCCATCTTCGGCTTGCCGTTTGCGGACATCTTAAAACGTTTTTTAGCTCCGCTATGAGTCTTAATCTTCGGCATGGGTTTCTTCCTCCTTAATTATTCCTGAGCTGCATTGGAATCTGCTTTTTGCTGCGGTTTCTGTTTTTTGGGTGGTTTTGCGGTTTTTGCCGCAAGGAACATCAGCATCTGACGACCTTCCAGCTTTGCGGCCTTTTCCACGGTGGCATAGTCAGAACAAACTTCAGCAAACTTTTCCATGGTAACTTTACCGGCTTCCGGATGCGCCATTTCACGGCCCCGGAAACGAATGGAAACCTTTACTTTGTTGCCGGCCTTTAAAAATTTAATGGCCTGATTTGCTTTGGTGTCAAAGTCGTGTTTGTCAATTTTCAGGGAAAGACGAACTTCCTTGATTTCAACAGTGTGCTGGTTTTTCTTGGCCTCTTTTTCCCGCTTTGACTGTTCAAAACGGTACTTGCCATAGTCCATGATTTTGCACACAGGCGGTTTGGCCTGCGGGGCAACCTTAACCAAGTCCAGGTTTTTCTGTTCTGCCAAATGAAGAGCGTCTCTGGAAGACATAATGCCCAGCTGCTCTCCGTCAGCGGAAATAACGCGGACTTCCCGATCCCGGATCTGTTCGTTTACCTGTGTCATGTCTTTGTTGCTAATGTTCAAGCACCTCCAATGCGTGATAATAAACGAAAACACGGACAGAAAATAATTCCGTCCGTGCAATACTCTTTTGGAATATTGACCTGCGAAAGACGAAACCTGGCAGGTGAGAACGGTTCTGTTCTGCTTTGTTGTGCTACTAATTTAACACTGCTCTTCCCCGTTGTCAAGCTAAAACAGACGGCTTTTTGAGGAAGACCAGTTCATTTCGTCTGTCACCAGCAGGGCGCGGCACGGTGCCGCTTCCAGGCCGTCCCATTTGACCGGCTGTGCAAACAGGAAAAACTCGCCGTCCCGCTCCACTTTAGACAGGTCTAAGCCCTCCAGGAGAACGGCGCCCTGCGCCATTAAGTCCCGGTAGGGAGACAGGTTGGTGGCGCCGTCTCCAAGGAAACCTTCAAAGCCGATGAGTTGATACCCAATGGCGGCAATATCTTCGGCTGCTCCGGCAAAGAAGGAGAGCGGCTGGCCCTTCTCCGTGCGCAAAATCAGCCGTTTAGCACTCCATGGAAAATAATTTTCCACCACTTCTCCGGTAATGACCGGGGACGGCACTGTCAGCACCGTGACCGGGCCAACTGTCTTTGCCAAAGGGATCGTGTCTGTGGAAAGATCATCTGAGTCTTCCTGGCCAAAGACATAGGCGGGTGTCAAAATGTGCGTTCCCATCTGGCAGGAAGCATATACGGCGCTTTGATTGTATTCGTCCCCATACGCCAGGCGATGCAGCTTTTGAATCTTCGGTTCCGGCTCTGTTGGTTTTCTTGCAGCGGTAAATCCTTCTTTGGAAATGTCTATGATCTTCATGAGGAAGCCCCTCCTTCCAGGAATGCGGCTGTCAACAGATTCTGATAGATGCCATTAATAATGTTTTTATACATATTATTGTAAGAGCTGCTTTGCTTGGGTAAGTCCTGTAAGAAATATTCCACCAGTGCCGAAGCGGT
This sequence comes from Bacteroidaceae bacterium, assembly GCA_963600825.1. Classification (GTDB taxonomy): domain Bacteria; phylum Bacillota; class Clostridia; order Oscillospirales; family Acutalibacteraceae; genus RUG420. The sequence goes on from CAVCCW010000003.1 coordinate 5,060, forward strand.
TTCTTCCTTGTCATAGGCGGCAATGTCCTCTTGATCCGGGGCGGCAATAGTGGTAGCACTGCCTTCCGTTACGGTCAGGTTGAAAACCAGGGACCCCAGCGTTTCCGAATTCAGGCTGGCCCCCAGGGCAACGCTGCCGTCCCTGTTTTCTGAGGAGACCAGTTCCAGCGCTACACCGCCCAAATCTTCATTTCCGGGCAAGACAAAATTGTCAGCGGTAATCCGGCCAAAGACGTTCCCATCTTTCCAGTCCAGGTCCGAATAGGTAATGGTGGTTTCGGTCTTGCCCAACTGAAGATGGGCCGTACCGCTGTTATCTTTGTCCGCATCCGGCGTAACGGAAGCCTGCAGCAAATCCGAACTGCCGACCCGGACCAGCAGGGCCATGCCGCCCTCTGCTGCAGAACGAATACCACTGATCATAAGATCTTCTACGTTGCTCTGTGCCATACAGGTCATGCCAACTGCTTCATTTTTCCGGTTGACGTAAAATTCCAACGACACTTTCTGTGTTTCGGTTTTTTCTAAAATGGACTGTACCAGGCTGCGCAGGGTTTCTATTAATGCTTCATACTCTTCTTCTGACAGCTGCTCTGTTTTGCTTTGCGTTTTGTTAATTGCGGTTTTTAATTTGTTGTCTTCCTTTAACGTATTACAGGTTACGTTAATCCACTGTTCCAGGGTGACAGCATCTATCAGGATGTGACAGCGGGTTCCCGTTACGCTTTTGTCCTCTACCTGCAGCTCCATATCTTTGGAAACACTGTAGGAGATATCCTGATTTACCGATTGGTATCCGGTCTTTACCGCCTTTAAAAAGCGGCGTTTTACCGTGGAATCTGCCTTCGTATAGATTTTATTTAATTGGTCCTTTTTGCTACTTTGGCCTGCCTCCTTGACCTGCATCCAGCCGGTTTCCAGGTTGGCTATGTTCAGGTAGGCGGACGCCCCCAGGTCTTTCCGCTGTACGGAAAGAACGGATCCGTCCGGATCTGTCCAATCCGCGGACCACTGGGAATTCCCGTCTTTCCGGTTATATTCCAGGGTCAACCGGGTGGACGCCAGGTAAGAGGCAAAGCCTGCGCCGGCGCGCTCTCCGCCCAGCTCATTCTGGCCGTAGGTTGTCAGGTTGGCGGTTACCCCGCCCGTGGCCTGATAGGAACCCTCTTTTCCAAAAAATTCCTGCAGGTCTTCTGTTTCCTCCAGCATTTCTGAAAGAGCCTTAGCCGTAACATATTCCGTGTACGCTTTATCCGTAGTCAACAGAAGGAACAGGCCACGCGGGCAGACCGCCAGCACCAAAGCCAGCACCAGGAGCAGGGCTACCGCCGCGCCGCCGGCGCCAAGGCGCCGCTTTGCTTTTTTAGAGAACCGTGCTGTTAAACCGGTTTTTACATAAGCCATTTCGTTCCCTCCTTTTCCTTTAGCAAGTTTTCTTTGCCTTATTATAGCATCTTCCAGCGCATCCTCAAAACGGCAAACAAAAAGCTCCCCTCCGAAGCGGATCCGGATGGATCTGTTCGGAAGGGAGCATAGCGGCGCCGCTAAGATTTCTTAGAGAACCCGATTGCAACGGACCGTTACTCTGGTCTTTCCGCCAGGAGTGCAGGTAAAGAGAGTAAGTCCCCAGTCTCCGCTCTTCATTTCCTCCACCTGTTCCGGTTGCAACGTTTCTAAGGTTGCTACTTCATACGTATACACGTTTCCTTCTACATCTGTGAAGTAGATTTTGGCTCCGCTTGTTAAATTTTTCAAACCACTAAAGTGACTCCGGTAATTATGCGCTGCAATTACCATGTTGTCAGCATAAACCGTTCCGGCATACCGGCAGGGCGCAACTTTTAGTTTGGCATAACTCCAATCTTCCATAACCGGAAGTTTTAATCCCAGCGCCGGAATTTCCAGAATTCCAATGTACTTGTTGCTACCACCACTCCGGTCTTTCAGGGTAATGGTCGGCATGATGCGGTCGGGGTCATCAGTCGGCATGCCAATCTTCTCTTCGGCATTCTCTGTAATCTGCTCCTGCAGTTCCGAAACAAGTTCTTCTGATTGCTTTCCTGCACGGCTGGATTCCCAGATAAAATATCCTCCCAGGCAAAGGGCAATTCCCACAAGAATTACGCCCACCCAGATCAAAATCATTCCTTTTTTAGGCTTCTTCATCATTTTTCCTATAACGCAACGTTCCGGCAATCAGGAACACCATTCCGGTTCCGGCCAGCCCGGAAACCAAAGTCCAATTCTGTCCGGTTCTTGGCAAAACATTCTTAACCGTCTTTTTCAGGTTGGTGGTCTTCTTTTCTGTCGGTGTCACAGATTCCTTTTTGGTGTAGTTAATCTTAAAAATTAAATGATGTTCTTCATTTATGTGTTTTTCTACTTCTACCGTATATCCGTCCGGGACTTCCGGCTTAATAGATATGTCTTCCTCAAAGCCTTCTTCTTCCAAAGAGGTTGTCCAATTTTCGTCTTCCCGAACGGTGACCGTTTTATAAGGTTCCTCTTCTTTATAAACTTCTACATCCAGTTCATCCGGAAAATCCTCATCTTCTACCGATACCGCATTTAAACCACAATAAAACCGCATGGAACGGAAGAAGCCCTCATAAACATCTTTTTTTACGTCTACTTGCTTAGACCAGTTTGCCGTTCCGTCCTCATTCCACTCCGGCAAAGACAGTAGGGTAGCAACCGGTGCATACACCTGATTATCTTCCGTAGTCACTTCATCGCCCATGATCAGATAGGCGCCTGCAGAAAGACCGGTAAAGGTCACATTTCCGTTTTCATCCGTATCTTCCACCTGGTCCGGATTAATGCCGGCATAAACGTAATTTTCCAAGGTGGATGCCGCTGACTCGCTGGTCAGGTCTACCGGCGATTCATCAGACTCTGATAAATCAGCAAAATCCCCTACCAATGTGTAGGTGCCGTCCCCGTTGTAATCTGCCACGTGGTACAGAGAAAACGTGGTGGGATAGTCAAAGGATACGGTAATGCTTCCCTTGGCGTCCGTTGCCATGGCAAAAACAGACGGGCAAAGAACAGCAAAGACCAGCATAACGGTACCAAGTGCCCGACCCAGTTTACGTTTCAATTTCACTGTTGTTTCCCTTCTTTCTGTGCTTCTTCCGCCGCTTCTGCTTCCCGGTTTTTTGGCGGTCCGGTTGCTGCGGCAGGACCAAAGAGGCAAACTCCTCTTCCTCAATTCCATGCATGGTATGACTGATGGCCTCATGGAATACTTTGTTCTGTTTCTTTTTCTTCTGCGTGTTAACAACAACATAAATCAACAGACCCAGCAGCAAGGGTGCTGCTACCAATGGGGCCATCATCTCCGGCTCCATCTGGATTCCGTCAGCCGGAACCGAAGAGCCATCCAACACGTTACTAATCCGGTGTCCTCTTACCAACAGCCTGTGGGTATTAATCCCATACGGTGTGCAGGTAACTAAGGTCACGTAATCTTTGCCGTCTTCAATGCCAAGGTTGGTTAAATCCTCCGGTTCCACAATCAGAATCTGATCCACTTCATAGGTCAGGGTTTCATTCAGTACATGAATGACGAAAGTGTCCCCTTCCGTCAGCTTATCCAATTTGGTAAACAGCTTGGCGGACGGAAGCCCGCGGTGACCGGAAATAACTGCATGGGTACTTTCTCCTCCCACGGGTAAGGAAGACCACTCTAAGTGTCCTACCCCATGTTCCAGGACTTCATCCGAGGTACCATGATAAATTGGCAAAGAAACATTTAGCTTCTCAATTTCCACGTATCCCATAACACCCATGCCTGCTAAATTCAATAGGCTGCGGTATTCTTCTTCCTGCTCCGTTGTTAAATTTGCCATCCCTTTCTGGGCCGCTAACATGGCATTATACGCACGGGCAGATTCCAGTTCCTTTGTGTAATCCTCTGTACTCATTTTCCCTAACGCCTCTTCATAGGCTGAAATAACGCGGGAAGAATGAAAAGAATTCACGTAGTTACTGACACTGGGATACAGTATCAAGCAGAGTCCCACAAGAAAGACAACGGTCAAAAGAACCACCGTCCAATTCTTTTTCCACCAGCTCATAGGGCTCTCCTTGCTACCGTATCGGCTCCGGCCCTGTAGGGGTTGGGCCGGAGCCACCGGTCATGAATTCTTCGTCAGATCTTCAAAAGAGATCTGCTCTGTAACTTAGTGTTCCTTAGAAACTCTGTACTTGGTTATCAGCAGGACACCGGCACCAATTACCAGGATTCCACCAAGAACATACAGAAGTACGGTACCGGTACCACCGGTTGTCGGCAGTTCTGCGCCGGCCTTGTTTTCTACATTAGCAGTCAGGGCGCCGGTAGAAACTTCACCGGTAAACAGATCTCCGCCAGACAAAGAAGTCAGAACGGTCGTTCTTTCTTCTGCTTCCCAAACAGCGTTATGTGCTGCGGTAACGGTAAATTCAGTATCTTCAATGGCATTGTATCCGCTCGGAGGTGTGGTTTCCTTCAGAACATAGGTACCATCATCAATACCAACTGCCGTAAATACGGTTCCGTCGTCATTCTTGGTCAGTTCAATCTTCTTTTCGGTACCGTCTGCCAGCTTCTTATAAAGTTCAAACTCAGCGCCTGCCAGAGCGTTACCCTGGGTGTCTACCTTATTAACAACTACGTTGTAGGTGAAAACAATGACCTTATCATGTTCGGTTTCATTGGTATCCTTCGGATATTCTTCGTCTGTCGGAGAAGTGGTATCCTGCGGGTTAGCGGAGTATTCCAGCCAGGCTTCGTTTACTTCACCATAGCTTCCGTTATGAGCAGTTTCATTCAGCTTTGCAGTGTAATAAACATTTACCTTGTCATTTGCCTTTGCATACGGCTTCAGATCCTTAATGATGACATTCATCTGATTCCCGTTCGTTGTTACTTCATAGGCATCTTCCGAAAGAGCGGTTCCGTTTACATAAACGTTTTCAATCTTTTCAAACGTCAGACCCTGTTCCATTACGTCATGGAAGGCATAGTAATAATGAGCATACTTATCAATATCCTCCGGAACGGTTCCCTGCAGCCGCATCGGAACGGAGTCGCCGATGTCATAGTCTGCGGAATCCTGCCATCCGGATTCATCGTATTTCACCATTTCACCGCTCAGGGTTTCCGTGCTGTCATTTACGTCATAAATCTTCTTGTTGAAGTTGGGTGCCGTATTGGACTTTGGAGAAAGAACCACGTCGGCGCCTACTACTTTAACAATAATGTCAGAGTAAGATTCGCCTTTTGCCAACGTGGTAACATCCTTGGCAATATAATAGCCAGATGCAACGGAAGCGGAGGCATCCTTGCTTACTGTGGCAACCGGAGTGCTGTTGTAATCTACATACGCAGCGGCTTCTTTGGCGTCTTTGTCAAGCAGTGCTTCTGCTGCTGCTTCGGCGGAAGCGGCCGCGCCCGTGTTAGCGTTCTGGCCCCACTTAACATTCGTCAGTTTGTTGTTACTTACATCGCCGGTAAAGACCTGATACAGTTCAAACGTGTGTGTACTTTCTGTACTTACGGTTGCTGTGCTTGCCGCAAAACCCGGAATGCAAAGCATTGCCAATAAAGCCATGGAAAGCATTGCGGTAAGAATTCGTTTCGTGAAGGTTTTCATAGTCATTTCCTTTCTGTGTATTATCTCAAACCTCTTATTTCTACTAACTTCTTCCCTGGCGGGGGACGGAAACAGGTTGTTCTTTATACGAACCCCTCCTTCCGTTTACGAAGCTTTCGCAACATAAGAAGTGCGGATCCACCCATCAGCAGCACTCCTGCTGCCAGGTAACCAAAGAGTCCGCTTCCGCCGGTGTGCGGCAAAACATATTCTTTGGCGGTTTCCGTATTGGTAATGGTTACTTTCGTATACCCTAAGGTATCCGTGTACTGTTGCGTTGCCGCATAAGTAGCTTCATAGCCATTTACCCCGGTTTCCTGTACGTAGTAGTACAGGGTCTGTCCATTTTCGGTCAGTGGCAGCTGATCAATCAGCAGAATCCACTGTTTGGCGTCGCCACTCACGGTAAAGTCTCCTTCTACCTTTGTGGCCTGCGCTGCAATGTCTCCGTTCAAGTCCAGATTGCTCTGCGTGGATTTATAAAGAGAAACTGCAATGGACCCATTCTTGTCTGCGGAAACATCTGTCCCATCCCGGTCTATCCAGATCTTCTGAATCAGAACCTGTGCACTTGGTGCCTTCTGATTGGCGATGTAGAGATTTCCGCCCGAAAGTAATTCCTGCCCACTAAAGTCATCCGGTTTTACTTTCGTTCCTCCGTTGTTGATGTAGAAGTACGTCTTCGGATTATCCGGCAGACTGTATCCACTTGGTGCCGCCGTCTCTTCTAAGTAATAAGCGGTATCATTGCTGATGTCCGGCAGGGAAATCTTGCCGCCGTCAGCAGTGGTATACGATCCTTCCTTCACATAAGAGGAACCGTTGTATTTGTAAAGATCAAACTTAGCACCATCCAGCTTTACATTGGCATTGGTTTCGTCAATCTTGTAGATGGTGGCTCCGGTTGCCGTTACGGTTGCGGAGCTCTTTTGTGCGTAAATCTGACCTTTCCACTCCGTTGTTTCCTGATCCGGTGTGGTTTTTCCGATTGCTACTGCATTGGTAATTTCAGCGGAATTGGAACCATACTGGGTTGCTACCAACTTGTAGGTGTACTCCAGAATCACGTTCCTGCCATAGTCAATAGTGAAATCCATGTACTTCTTTACTTCACCATGTTCTTTGGTTCCGTTCGTTACTTCTTCCGAGGTGGTGTAGGAATACAGATAAGAGCTTAACGGCGTCTTTCCGTCTTCTTTGTAAACCTTTACAGAGCTGGGAACCAGTTCAAAGTCTTTCCATAACCACCAGGTATCAAATTTAAGCGTGTCCCGAACATAGTATTTTGTATCGCCGTCCGAAACATAATTGCTTGGATTTACTAAAACACGGTAGGTTACGTATTCATCTACCTGGGTTCCGGACTTCTGTAAGCTTGCCTTGTCAAAGGAGCTTCCTCCGACAGAGGTAACATTTACCAGATAACCAAGAACCAGATCCGGTGTGGCTTTCTTAGCCAGGCTAACCTTGTTTTCATAATTCGTTTCTTCGGTTGGGATACTGTCCTCATCTAAAGAAACCACAGTAACCAGGGTCTTATTCTGGCCCCGAATCTGTGCTACCAGCTTTTTCGGAATGGTGATGGTTACTTTGCCGTCTTTCTTTTCGGTTTCCACCTCATAATCGGTTCCATTGTAGTTAATGGTTGTCTTTCCTTTATCCAGATCTAGGTCGGTATCTAAGAACGTCAGTTGCGTGAAGTCCGTTCCATCCGGAATTTCGTCAGTAATAATAACATCTTCGTCTACATCGCTCGGAATGTTGATGCTGTTTTTCCAGGTCAGCTTGTTTCCGTTCTTTTCCAAATCTTCTTTGGATACTTCGTCCGGGTTGTCGTTATTATCATCAGAAACCGGATTCTGATAGTTATACGTTGCGCCAACGCCAATGCCTTCATGTCCGGTCAGGGCCAGCTTACTGGTATAGGTTGCTTTCGACGTTGTCGGTTGCTCGGTTACGGTTGTCTGGTAGCTGACCGGCAACGTTTCTCCTGCGGACAACGCTTTGTTCATTCTTACCAGCAGTTTCTTAAACGTACCGTTTTGTCCCACGCTGCTAAGAGGAACACTGTTACCGCTCTCATCCACTGCATAAACGGTTCCGTTACTTCCCAGCGTATTGGAAAGAGCCGTCAAATTGGCTTTGGTAAAGACATGGTTGGTGCCCTCCAAATCAATGGAAAATTCATATCCGGCAGCCGTAACATTGTTTCCGCTGTCGTCAACACCGCCGCCGTTTAGGGTGGCATTCCAATTTATGGTCCGGCTTCCATCACTGTTCAAGGAGCTTTGCTTGTAGACATTTTCCACCGGATTAAAGCCCTGATAGGTTGCCGTCGGCGTTACCTGATAGGTCAACCCGTTATTGACCAGCGTTACCGTGTTTTCATAGGTTGCTGTTGCCAGCGTCAGGCTAACCGGCATATCATAGGAAATCCGGTAATAATGTTCGTTTGCGCTGGAGTTAAACAAAATGCCGGTTACATATCCGTTTGCATCGGTTTGTACCGTATAATCTCCGGAAGATTCATCTATGGTGTTCCAGTCTCTCTGTACCCGAAGAGCGGATTTCAAAACCTTTCCAAGATAACTATCCTTTAAGGTTGCGCCCGCAATGTTTAACTTATCCGAGTTCACTTCAATCATCCAGGTAACACTTGTGTTTCCTGCCGAACCACTTGCGTTCAGGAAAACACCACCATAGGTATAACGGCTTCCTGCGCTTACATTCTTTTCCCCGGTAACCCCGGTCCATTTTGCAGTTACACTGGTGGACGCATAAGTTGCCTTGTTCTGCTCCACTGTTCCGGTAAATTCCGTGTTGTACGTAATAACGTAACTTTGTCCAGCAGACAGTGCAGCCAACGTTAATGGGAAGGAAGATGCGGTATAAGTACTTCCATCCGGCTTCTTGATGCTAATTTGGCCATTTATTTTCAGCTTATCCAAATTGTTGGTAACGGTAATGGCACTGTTGTTGGTTCCGGTTTTTGAACTCAGCGTTAGGGCTATGGTTCCCTGATATCCATCTGTAGAAAGTACTTTTTCACTGGCAGATAAATCGGAAGTTTCTACCTCGCCCGGCTCCGTTACCGGCTTGGTAAAGACGTAGCTGATGGAGCTGTTAAACTTTACGGTTTTTTCATCTGCTCCATCCCTGACCAGCGTTCCCTGGGACGTAAAGGCAATGTCACCGGTCAATTGGCTACCGCTAACATTCTTGGTAACGTAGTCATTGTTGAAGGTGATGGTAATCAAACCACTCTGGGTAATGACATATGTTCCGGCCTGCGTTCCATTGTCATACACATTTCCGGTTTCCTGCGCTTTAATCTGGAAGGGCAGCTGATAGGAAATCTTGGTCTGGCTTGCCGAAAGCTTGTTGCCCGGTAATACATACCGGATATAGAACTTTATGGCGGTCCAGTCGTCAATTTCGTATTTCCCGGAGCTGTTTGCATTCAACGTCTGATTATTGACTTCCATGCTTACCTTGGTAATCATGTCCGTAAAATCAATAGCGGCGTCATTGCTTGCCGCGGAGAACAAACTTGCCAGAAGGGGCTGGCCCTCTTCTGCTTCATCAGCGTAGCACCCGCTGTTATGAGTGTGTTCTTCCTGCTGACATACCAGTTCCTGCGTTACGGAGTAACAGTCCGCCGTGTGTTGATGGTCGGCGTCCTCCACAGTGCAGGTCAAGGTGGCAACCTCCTGGTAGCACTCCTCCGTGTGTGTATGCTCTTCCAAACCACAGATTGTTTTGTTTTCCAGTGTGATTGCAGGCAGAATCAGCATATAGGTTGTTGCAAAAACAACGGCCACCGCTGCAACCATAAAGGCCTTCCAGAATCTGGAACGTCTCTTTACCTGAGTAATCACGTCGGCCTTTTTGACGTGAGGTCTTGTTTTAGCCCGCAAAAAAAGACACACCCCTTTCCTAGAAATTTTTTCAGAACCGACATTCCTTTAAGGAATGCAGTTCCAAGGTATACCGAGCCGCTGCTGTGCAGACCAGCGGCCCCGTACCCTTAAGTAATTTTTTCAAAGTCCGTTAGCGGCCAGACTCTGAAAATGATTTTTCCCACCAGCTGCTCTTCTGAAACACAGCCAATGGTTTTACTTCTGCTGTCAACCGAGGTGGCTCGGTGATCTCCCATGACGAAGATTTTTCCATCCGGTACCTGGTACGGGAGGATAAGGTCGCATTCACCGAAGGCGGTTTCGGTAAGATACGGTTCGTCTATAGGCTTTCCGTTTACGTAGACAACACCGTTTTCATCCATGTCTACCCATTGCCCGGCGGTGGCAATGACCCGTTTTACCAGAATTTTATTGTTGTAGTAAAACGAAACGATATCTCCTTGCTGATAGGTCTTGGTCTTGACGGAAACTACAATGTCTCCTTCCGTTAAGGTGGGGGTCATTGAAGTTCCGTAGATTTGCAAGACTGGCAGTACAAGCGTTGCCACCAGAATGGCAATTGCAGCTACCGTAATCAGGGAAAAGACGGTGTTGCGAAATACTCTTCGGTATTTCTTTCTGTATCTTTCCCGGTCTCTTTCTTCCCGAAGGGAATCCAGATCCGGAAGGGTTTCCGGGGTTACTTTCATTTGGCGTTGTCCTTATACTCCGCCAAATATTGTTCATATAAAGTTTGTTCTTCTTCGTTTTTCGGGGTTGCTGCCGGTGCAGAATGGAAAAGGGAAAGCAAATCTTTCAAACCCTGATGCGCGTTGTAAAACTCTTCCATCTTGACGGTAACTTCGTCCCAGTATTTCTGGGCATCCCGTTCTGCATTGTCCAGCTTTTCCCGGCACTTTTCTTTGGTAACCTGCTCCAAAGCACCGCAGCGAAGCCTGGTTTCTGCCAACAGCCGGTTGGCTTCTTCCTGAATGCCGGAAATTTTTTCTGCTGCCAGCGCTTCCTGTTCATCATTCAGACGCTTAATATTGCTCAGGTACTGATTGGCAGCTTCCTGTGCCGATTCAAACACCTTGCTGACCTGCAATGCAGCTTCTGCCAGGTTGCCCGGTTCGGACCCTTCGTAAGTGAAGATCGGCTTTTCTGCCTTTTCCTTCCACTCTTCCACTTGTGCGATCAGGTCTTCTACCTGTGCCTGCAGTGTTTCTGTCTGCTTCTTTTGCTGTTCCAAGGCGAGTTGGCTTTCTTCCAAATCCTTGCCCTGCGCAACTAAAAGTTCCAACAGTTCCAGCCGATTTAATTTCCGTAGTTCTTTGTCGGTCATGGCGGCTTCCTCCAAAAAACAAAATAAAAAGCACCTAATAAAAATTAGGTGCACAAAAGCAAGATATTTGCATTAGTACACCGATTTCCGGTGTACACAGGGGACAGGAAAGGACACGAAGCACAGCTGCGTTCATGTCTACATGTCCAAACAAAGACACCGGCTGGGGGACAGGTGACAACGATTGGCAATTATCTGAAAAAGCAAGACGTCTATAGGGAGGGACACCTTGTATAAGTAATGGTAATTATTTTACAGTCAAATAACAATTCTCATTTTTTACAAAATAAAACAAGACCTTTGAGCATTTCGTATAAAAGATTGCTTTAAAACGACAGATTTGTACGCTCTTTGCACAAATTTGTTTGCGGATTTACAGACAATCATCCGGCAGCAAACAAATGTTTGCTTTTTGCCTGTAGAATTGTTATACTAACCACGAACAAATGTACGGAGGTGTCCCATGGAGCAGATCAACAAAACCCAGGAAAAAATTTATCAATATTTGCTGGAACGTGCACAGCAAACCGCTGTCCCGCCAACGGTGCGGGAAATCGGAAGCGCTGTCGGACTGAAGTCCACTTCTTCTGTGCAAACCAACCTGGATGCACTGGAAAAAGCTGGGTACATTACCCGGGACCCAAAGCTGAAACGGTCCATTCAATTAAACGTTGGCGTTCCGCAAACGGATTATACTAATGTTCCGCTTTTGGGAACGGTAACTGCCGGCCAGCCCATTCTGGCAACGGAACAGATTGAAGATTACATTCCTTTTGCCGGCCCGGTTTCTTCGGACAAAACCCTGTTTGCCCTTCGGGTCCGCGGAGAATCCATGATTAACGCCGGCATTTTAGACGGGGACATTATTGTGGCAGAACGCACCCCGGTCGCCTCTAACGGAGAAAAGGTGGTAGCATTAATAGATGACGAAGCCACGGTAAAAACCTTTTACAAAGAAGCCGACTGCTTCCGTTTGCAACCGGAAAATGACTACATGGATCCCATTATCTGTGACGAACTCCTGATTCTGGGCAAAGTCATTGCCGTCTTCCGTTATTATTAATTCCTCTGGAAGGAAGCGCCTTTTCCCTCAAAGCTTCCTGTACTATGTTGTCGGCAAGCTTTACTAAAAAGTTTTCGGCCCTGCACAAAATGTGCAGGGCTGTTTTTCGTTTGCTTACATTTTAAAAACAAGATATTCCACTAGCCGTAAAAGAAACATCACCACAAAAGCAATACCGGCACTACCCCATATCTGCTTAGGTGTTAACTGTATGTCTTCGCGGTGCTTTACCATGGACGTTAGCATTACACCATATCCGCCAAAGAGGATAATCAGGAAAAAGACCGCTGCTGTCCAAACTCTCATAACAGAAGCCAGTGCAAGAATTGCTAAACCAAGCGGAACTATCATATAAAGATATCGGTTGCTTTCCGACAATTGCTTCTTCTTTGCCCACAAGACAAATCCTGCCGCAACAACTATGGCAAGCAAAAATACACAATCAAAAAATCTTCCGCATAACAAAATGGTTTCATGTCCTGATCTACAGGTAAAAAGAATGAATAAATATCCAACGTGATTCCTTCCTCCTTGAAAAATTTTCTTCTGGTTGGGTTTCCATAAATTTGACACCACTGGATATCTGGCCAAAGCCAAATAGGAGAAAGCCTTCTGAAAATAATAACAATTGGATTCCTCCTATCTAAGCCACAGGCGCCACTCGTGTAGCAACCTCTTTCAACGTATGTTTTCTGCAAAAAGTATTCCAAGTGTTACAGGCAACGTTGCTGTAACCAATACTCAATATAAGCAACCGGAAAGGCAACATTTATCATTTTAAAAACGCCTAACATCTCATTAATCCATGAATCCTGCGCCTCGTCTGCAGCAGTAAATTCCCAATCTTCGTTTCCTTTTGGAACACTTTTCCTTAACATCTTCCACTCCATTGTCCCATATATAGTAAAAACAAGTCCTGTCATAGCAATTGCTATCACAACATTTTCACTTATGTTTAAAGCACTAAGTGGTGTTTTCCAAATCTCTCTCATAAAGAAAACAAAGGGATATACCGTGCCAACATCAAAAAGCACTTCCATAATAGAATAATTTTCCAGCTTTTTTATTCTCGTTATATAATCGGCAGAAGAATCTAGTAGCTTGCACTTTCTATGACATAAGAAAAAAGAAATCAAAAAACTAAAAAGCAACCAACTTAACGAAAAAGCTATCATAAGAACACCTCGCTTCAAATACTATACTTTGGGCCTTTGACATTTAGCGAAAAGGTTATTTTCTTATGGTACTTATAGGAATAATAGATTATTTGTGCCGAAGTCCATAACGATGGCAACAAAGAAGGAAGACAAGCTTTAATCAATCTCTTAATGGTAATAGATACCCCGCCAGAATAACATAGGGTAACAAACTCAAAAACTATATCTGCTATCATCGCAATTACTGCCGCCTTAACCAATTTTGAAACAAGCGACTTTGTTAAATATGTGGATGCGTATGGAATTGCTGTTACCATTGCCGTGGCTAGTTTATCCTTGGTGATTTTATGAATCGCACCAATATCTTTCTTTATCTTTTTTAAGCTGGCAAGAAGCCCCACCATTCCAACAGCTAAAGACCATTTCCAAGATTTAAATCTATATTTAAATGTTCCTTTAAAAAATGTACGCACAAATGTTGATAATTTAATTGTTCCCGTCGGATCACTTGCATTCACAGGATCATTTTCACAATAGGCAAAAGGGTTATAACTCAGTTCTGATTCCGTTGTTCCAATGTAATTTACATCATCACTGTTCAAGAATCGGCCAACTTGCGGATCATAATATCTCTTTTCTTCATGCTGCACAATTTTTGTAGGGAATTCAATATATTTTTATGAATTTAGACATTTTATGGAAACTGTCCAAGTTTTGCTCATTTCTCCCTTTTTCCTGCTTTGTTACAAAAAGTTTACCTTTACAGGTGCAAAATATAGTACAATAGGGGTGACATAAAAAACGTCGGCTACAACGACTATGGCCGACCTATAAAGGAGAAAAGTATTTATGGCTATTGTAAAAGAGGAAAGAAGCTTTCCGTCTACTTCCAAAGCAGACATTACGGTACGCTACGTTGTTTGGAAAGATGACAGCGTAAAGAAACCGGTTGGTGTTATTCAGCTGACCCACGGCTGGGGCGAACACATTGACCGTTATGACGAAATGGCCGAAATGTTTGCAAAGGCCGGGTATGTTGTTTGCGGCCAGGATCACATTGGACACGGAAAAACCTCCGGTGTACAAGCAACCCAGATCTTCCCGAAGGACGTTAAGAAAGCCATGATGGAAGACATGCACAAGCTGTATAAAATCATGCATGACGAATATCCGAAATTGCCTTACTTCCTGTATGGTCACAGCATGGGTTCCATGCTTGGCAGACTGTATCTGAAGAAATACAGCAAGGAATTAACCGCCTGTGTTCTTTGCGGCACTGTTCCAATGCCGGTTATTGCAGACTTTATTGCTCCTTTCGGCGATTTAATTGCTAACATTTTAGGACCGTCCTTCAAAAAGGCAGTTGCCAAAGCCAAGAGCAAACATCCGGATATGACAGATGAAATCAGCACAGCCGCACCAACCAAGCTGGATATGATTGTCAACAGCTGGCTTTCCTATGACAAGGACAACATTGTTTCCTATGTACAGAATCCGTATGAAGGTGCCAAAATTAACTTCAGCCTGCTGTATCTGCTGGGCATGATGATGCGTGTAACCCCAATCAGATGGGCACACAAGGTAGATAAGAAACTGCCTATCCTGGTTATTTCCGGCGAAGATGACCTTGCCGGTCTGTACACCCTTGGACCAAAGCAGGTATTCCGTCTGCTGTCCAAAGCCAACCGCAACGTAACCATGAAGCTGTATCCGCATGCCAAACATGAAATTCACAACGAAGCAGACTCCGGCCTGAAGAACGAAGTCTTTGCAGACCTGCTGGAATTCTTTGAAAGCAACAATCCAAAAACCGGCGCAGCAAAATAAACTGATTTAACGTAAAAAGCCGCTTTACACGTGTTGTGTAAAGCGGCTTTGTTGTTTAAGAGCTTTTTAAAGGGTGACGCGTTGACGGAGGTAATCTGCTACCTCGCCCATGGGGATGCGGACCTGTTCCATGGTGTCTCTGTCACGGATGGTGACGCAGTGGTCCGGTTCAATGCCCTTTTCCGGGTCCCCGACGGTGTCAAAGTCAATGGTGATGCAGTACGGGGTGCCGATTTCGTCCTGGCGGCGATAGCGCTTGCCAATGGAGCCGGTTACGTCATAGTCCACAACAAACTGCTTGGACAGCTCTTCATAAAAAGCAGTGGCCTGTTCATCCAGCTTCTTGGAAAGCGGAAGGACGGCTGCTTTATAAGGAGCAATGGCCGGGTGGAAGTGCATAACGGTGCGGACGTCATCGTTGCCTTTCTTGTCCTGGCCGACCACTTCTTCGTCATAGGCTTCTACCAGAAGGGTCAGGAACAGACGCTCTACGCCAAGAGATGGTTCAATAACATATGGAATATAACGTTCGTTGGTTTCCGGGTCAAAGTAGTCCAAGGTCTGGCCTGAAACGTTGCTGTGCTGTGTCAGGTCATAGTCGGTGCGGTCGGCAACGCCCCAAAGTTCGCCCCAGCCGAACGGGAACAGATATTCAAAGTCGGTGGTGGCTTTGGAGTAGAAGCAAAGTTCTTCCGGATCATGGTCACGCAGGCGCAGGTTTTCCGGCTTGATGTTCAGGCTGTAAAGCCAGTCACGGCAGAAGGCACGCCAGTATTCAAACCATTCCAGGTCCGTGCCCGGTTTGCAGAAGAATTCCAGTTCCATCTGTTCAAATTCCCGTACGCGGAAGATGAAGTTACCCGGGGTAATTTCGTTCCGGAAGGATTTCCCAATCTGTGCTACGCCAAACGGAACCTTTCTTCTGGTAGTTCTTTGGATATTTTCAAAGTTAACAAAGATACCCTGGGCGGTTTCCGGACGCAGATACAGTTCGGATTTGCTGTCTTCGGTAACACCCTGGAAGGTCTTGAACATCAGATTGAACTTGCGAATGTCCGTAAAGTCATGAGCACCGCAGTCCGGACAGGCAATGCTATGTTCTTTAATGTACTCCATCAGCTGCTGATCATCCCAACCGGCAGGATTGTCATCCAGACCATTGGCAAAGACATAGTCTTCAATCAGCTTGTCGGCTCTGTGCCGTGTGTGGCACTGTTTGCAGTCCATCAACGGATCCGAAAATCCACCCAGATGGCCGGAAGCAACCCAGGTCTGCGGATTCATCAGAATGGCGCTGTCTAAGCCCACATTATATTTGTTTTCCTGGATAAATTTCTTTCTCCAGGCATCTTTAATATTCTGTTTCATTTCCACACCTAAAGGGCCGTAGTCCCAGGTGTTGGCCAGTCCGCCGTAAATTTCGGAACCGGCGTAAACAAAGCCCCTGTTCTTACAGAGGGCTACAATTTTGTCCATGGTTTTTAAGGAATTGTCCATTGTCTTCTCTCCCCCGTTTTTACGCTGAAAAAAGTTTAATATACCACCCTGAAAAAGTCAATTGTACAGGGCTTTCCTTTTGTCACGGATTGCTTATAATATCTATGATATTAAGATGTT
Source organism: Bacteroidaceae bacterium (assembly GCA_963600825.1). Classification (GTDB taxonomy): domain Bacteria; phylum Bacillota; class Clostridia; order Oscillospirales; family Acutalibacteraceae; genus RUG420. The sequence goes on from CAVCCW010000003.1 coordinate 21,607, forward strand.
GGAAAGGAGCGTGCGTATGGGACAGACCATTGCAGCAATTGCCACACCGAATGCGGCAGGCGGAATTGGAATTATCCGTATTTCTGGCGAGTCAGCCATATCCATTGCAGAAGCTGTATTTCATTCTGCTAATGGCACTTTGTTGCGGGATCTTCCGGGGTATTCCTGCGTGTTTGGCTCCGTTGTTTCTGCGGAGGGCCCGGTAGATCAGGCAATTGCGCTTCTGTTCCGTGCACCACGCAGTTATACCGGGGAAGATGTGGTGGAACTGCAGTGCCATGGCGGCCTGTTCCTGATGCAGGAAATCCTGCGTTTGGTGTTGGACGCCGGGGCGGCTTCCGCCGAACCGGGCGAATTCACCAAACGCGCCTTTTTAAATGGAAAGCTGGACCTTTCTGAAGCAGAATCCGTTATGAGTCTGATTTCTGCACATGGGGAACAGGCCGCCAACGCAGCGTACCACGCATTGCAGGGCTCTTTATCCAAAGAAATCCGCTCCATTGCGCAGGTGTTTATTGCGGCTTCGGCCCATATGGCCGCATGGGCGGATTATCCGGATGAAATTTATGAAGAAGAATTAGATTATTCTTTGCTGCTTTCCCAATTCCGGGAAGCGGAACAAAAACTACAGGCGCTGATGCAGCGCTTTGATGCGGGACAGATTATCAGTGAAGGTATAGATACGGCCATTGTGGGGAAGCCGAATGTCGGAAAATCCACCTTAATGAACCGTTTGTTGGGTAGGAACAGATCCATTGTTACCTCCATTGCCGGAACCACCAGAGATATTATTGAAGAAACGGCGCGGATTGGAAATGTCGTCCTCCGCTTGTCTGATACTGCCGGCTTACATGACTCCGATGATGCGGTAGAAGCCATTGGCATTCAGATGGCACGGGAACGGCTACAGCATTCCGACCTGGTGCTGGCCGTCTTTGACGGCTCCGCAGCCCTGTCGGATGTGGACCACCGCCTGCTGGAGGAGTTGCGCCGGCAAAAGGCGGACGGAAACAAGAAATCCGTCGGCATCATTAATAAGTCGGATCTTGGCAACGTGGTTTCGGAAGACAGTATTGCACCTTATGTTTCTGCTGTCATTACGCTTTCCGCTGCAGATGAAGCCTGTTATGACAAGATGAAACAATTGCTGGAGAACCTGCTCGGCACCGCCGAATTTGACTCTTCCGCCGCCATGCTGGCCAACGAACGCCAGCTGAACTGCTGTAAAAAAGCGGATGACGCCATTCGGGAAGCCATCTTCGCAATTGAAGCCGGCCTGACCATGGACGCCGTTAACGTTTCCGTGGATGCAGCCATTCAGCCCCTGTTGGAGCTGACCGGCGAACAGGTTTCCGACACGGTAATAGAAGAAGTCTTCGCCACCTTCTGTGTGGGAAAATAATTCGCGAAAGAACCTTTGTAAAAACAGAAAGAAGTTGTTTATGGAATATTTTGCAAAAGAGTACGATGTTGCTGTTATCGGCGCCGGTCATGCCGGCATTGAAGCAGCCCTTGCGGCTGCCCGCCTGGGCTGCAACACCTGTATCTTTACCATTTCCGCCGACTGGGTCGGCAATATGCCTTGTAATCCGGCCATTGGCGGATCCTCTAAGGGCCACTTGGTCAGGGAAATTGACGCCTTAGGCGGAGAAATGGGAATTGCGGCAGACCATACTTTAATTCAAAGCCGTATGCTGAATTTAGGAAAAGGGCCTGCGGTTCACTCCCCGCGAGCACAAATAGACCGCCGTGATTATTCGTCTTATATGAAGAATGTCATTGAGTCTACCGAAAATTTGGAAATGCGGCAGGCAGAAGTGACCTCTCTTTCCAAATTGGAAAACGGAACCTGGGAATTAAAGGTACGGCTGGAAGCCATTTATCATGCGAAATGTGTTGTTATTGCAACCGGCACGTTCCTTGGTGGCCGTGTTTTTGTCGGAGATGTTTCCTATGCCTCTGGACCGGATGGCCTTTTCCCTGCAACAGAATTGGCGGAAAGCCTGAAAAAACTGGGCATTGCTACCCGCCGTTTTAAAACCGGAACCCCCTCCCGTGTAAACAAACGCAGTCTGCATCTGGAAAATCTGGAAGTGCAGGAAGGAGATAAAAATCTGGTCCGGTTTTCTGATGACCCAAGTGTCACCCCGGAAAATAAATCCGTTTGCTATATTACTTATACCAATGAAAAAACCAAAGAGATTATCTTAAACAATCTGGACAGAAGCCCACTGTATGGCGGAAAAATAGAAGGCATTGGCCCTAGATACTGTCCTTCCATTGAAGATAAAATGGTGCGCTTTCCGGAAAAGGAACGCCATCAGATTTTCCTGGAACCCTGTGGTCTTCACACACAGGAAATGTATTTACAGGGGCTGTCCTCTTCCCTGCCGGAAGATGTCCAGCTTGCCTTTTTAAAAACTATCCCCGGACTGGAAGACGTCCAGGTCATTCGTACCGCTTATGCCATTGAATATGATTGTATTGACCCGCTGTCTTTAAAAAACACCCTGGAATTTTTAGACTTCCCGGGACTCTTCGGTGCAGGCCAGTTCAATGGCTCCAGCGGATACGAAGAGGCGGCCGCCCAAGGGCTCATTGCAGGAATTAATGCTGCCCAGAAAGTTCTTGGGAAACCAGCTTTCACTCTGGACAGAGCCAGTTCCTACATTGGAACACTGATTGACGATCTGGTCACCAAAGGCTGCAATGAGCCGTACCGTATGATGACTTCCCGTTCAGAGTACCGCTTAATTTTGCGGCAAAACAATGCGGATATCCGCTTAATGCAAAAGGGCTATGAACTGGGGCTTGTTTCGGAAGAACGCTACCAGCGTCTGTTGGAGAAAGAGCGCCTGATTGCTGAAGAAAAAGAGCGAGCCCTTCATACCACTATTTCCCCAAAAGAAGACTTAAATGCGCTGCTTGTTTCACGTGAAACATCTCCAATGAAATCCGGTCAAAAGCTTGCTGATTTGCTAAAGCGTCCGCAATTAAACTATGCGCTATTAACACCGTGGGATCCAACTCGCCCGGCATTATCCCCGGAAATCTTAGAAGAAGTGGAAACGGAAATAAAATACGAAGGTTACATTCGGCGGCAGGAAGCACAAATCAAAGAGATGCGCCGTCTGGAAGGCAAGAAACTGCCGGAAACCATCTGTTATAAGGAAATTACCGGACTTCGTTTAGAGGCACAGGAAAAGCTGGATCGTATCCGTCCGGCCAACATTGGACAGGCCAGCCGGATCTCCGGCGTCAGCCCTGCCGACATTTCCGTTCTTTTAATTTACTTAGAAAAAGAACAAATGAAAGGAAAAAAAGCAAATGATTAATACCGAACTGCTTCGCTCCTTAGCGGAAGAAATTGGCGTTACCCTGGATGATCAGGCATTAGACCGCTTTGACCAGTACGCCAACCTGTTAGTTTTCTGGAATGAAAAGATTAATCTAACCACTATTATTGAACCACTGGAAATTGTCTATAAGCACTTTTTGGATTGCCTGTACCTTTTAACCGTCACTGAGTTTGAAGAACATGCAAAAGTAATTGATGTCGGCACCGGCGCCGGTTTCCCCGGCCTAGTCCTGCTGATTGCCCGGCCGGACCTACAGATGACCTTTTTGGACGGTACTAAAAAACGGCTTGCCGTTATCCAGGATATTTTAGATGAGTTGGATTTATCTGCAACCGTTGTACACGCCAGAGCAGAAGAAGCCGGCAGAAGTAAGCCTTACCGGGAAAACTATGATATTGCTACTGCCAGAGCAGTTACCAACCTGCGAGATCTTTCCGAACTCTGCCTCCCCTTCGTCAAAGAAGGTGGTTTATTCCTTGCCATGAAAGGGCCGGATTTAAAAGAAGAAATTCAGGATGGAGAAGCCGCAATTGAAACCCTGGGCGGCACTATTTTGGAACTGGTAGAATACGAACTGCCGGAGCGCGGTGGCAGAAGCGTCCTTTTGATTGGAAAAGAAGAAGAAACACCAAAGAAATATCCTCGTCCTATGGGACAAATTAAAAACCATCCTATTCACTAATAGGAAAAGGAAGAAGACTTTTTCATGAGTACTTTAATTATTCGCAGAGCAACGCAGAAGGATCTCCCTGTCATTTCAAAGCTTTTGTTCCAAGTTCACAAAGTACACAGTGACGTTCGCCCGGATTTATTTAAGACAGGCGCAAAAAAATATACGGACGAAGAGGTTTCTACCATCTTAAAGAATGAGAACACCCCGGTCTTTGTTGCAGAAGAGAATGGTCATGTTCTTGGTTATGCTTTTTGTATTCATCAGAAAATGGTTGGAAAGAAAAGCATGCAGGAAGTTAAAACCTTATATATTGATGACCTATGTGTAGACGAAGAAGCCCGCGGCAAACATGTAGGGACTGCTCTTTATGAACACGTTCTGCAGTTTGCAAAAGAAAACGGATATTACAACGTTACGCTGAATGTCTGGGCAGACAATAAGAAAGCCGTTGGTTTCTATGAAAAGCTTGGTCTCCATATTCAGAAAATCGGCATGGAAAAGATTTTATAAAAGTCACAGAAAACCGCATAAATAAACTAAATATTTACTTTGTTTCACGTGAAACAAGCCAAAAACAAAAAGACAGCTAATTCTTTATTTAGCTGTCTTTTTATGGTATCATGGAAAGCAATCCGACAAAGGACAGATCTTTTTCAGAAAGGGTGAAAAATTTGGCAAAGACAATTGCTATTGTAAACCAGAAAGGCGGCGTGGGAAAAACCACAACTGCTGTCAACCTGGTTGCTGCCCTTGGCATGAAAGGAAAGAAAGTCCTTTTGGTAGATATTGACCCACAGGGAAATGCAACCAGTGGCCTTGGTGTAGATAAAAGAGGACTGACTAACTCTGTTTATGATGTTTTAATTAACTCCACCAATGCCAAAGACGGTATTCTACATACAAAATTCAAAGGGGTTGACCTTCTCCCCGCTAATATTGACCTGGCCGGAGCAGAGCTGGAGCTGGCAGAACAAAGAAACCGGGAAAACCGCTTAAAAGCCGGCCTTGCTCCTGTTTACGAAGAGTATGACTACATTTTCCTGGATTGCCCTCCGGCACTGGGACTAATTACCATTAATGCATTAAATGCATCCGATACCTTCCTGGTTCCCATTCAATGTGAATACTATGCTTTGGAAGGTCTTTCCCAGTTGCTAACTACCGCAAGACAAATTAAACGCCTTTATAATCCATACCTGGAACTGGAAGGCGTTATTCTTACCATGTATGACGGCCGTCTGAACCTGACTCAGCAGGTTGTGGAAGAAGTCAAAAAGTTCTTCCCGAAAAAAGTGTACGCCACCGTCATTCCCAGAAATGTCCGTCTGTCCGAAGCACCTAGCTTTGGACAACCGGTCTCTTACTATGATAAAGCTTCCCGGGGAGCCGAAGCCTATGATACTTTGGCAACGGAGTTTTTAGAAAAAGCCTGAAAGGAGAAAGGATATGGCAAAGAAAACCGGACTTGGTCGTGGTCTGGATGCGCTGTTTACGGATAATGCCGTAGACGATATTCACGGATCCTCTCCTGTTACGCTTCGATTGACAGAAATTGAACCGAACCGGGAACAGCCGCGTAAGACCTTTGACCAAAACGCCCTAAATGAACTGGCAGATTCCATTGCCAAGAACGGCGTCTTACAACCCCTGCTGGTTCGCCCCATGCCGGACGGCAGTTACCAGCTGGTTGCCGGCGAACGCAGATGGCGGGCTTCCCGCATTGCCGGATTAACCGAAGTTCCGGTCGTTATTAAGGAACTTTCGGATGAACAGGCAATGGAAATTGCCCTCATTGAAAACTTACAAAGAGAAGACTTAAATCCCATTGAAGAAGCAGAAGGCTTACAGCTTTTAATTGATCGTTACGGATTAACACAGGAAGAAGCTGCTAATCGGGTTGGCCGTTCCAGACCGGCTATTGCTAACTCGCTCCGGTTATTAAATCTGCCGGATGAAATCCGGGATTTGACCCGCGCCGGTACACTTTCTGCCGGACACGCCAGAGCCCTTCTTGCTTTTAATAAAACGGCGGATATGCTGTCCATGGCAGAAGAAATCCAGAAAAAAGATCTTTCTGTACGGGAAGTGGAACGGATTGCCAAAGCCCAGACAAAAAGTAAAACCGCTAAACCAACCCCAAGAAAGAAAAAAGATAATTTCTATAATGAAGTAGAGCTGGCTCTTGCAGAAACCCTTGGCCGAAAGGTACGCATTGTTTCCAACAAAAAGGGTGGTGTCTTAGAACTGGAGTTCTTTGATAAAGAAGACCTGCAAAAAATAGCTCAACTTTTGGATGCAGAATAAAGGGAGAATGAACTATGTTAGACATTAAAGTCATCCGCGAAAACCCGGAACGGGTAAAACAAGCCATGCATACCAGAAACATGGATCTGGACGCCAAAATTGACGAACTCCTTGCCATTGACGTGGAACGCCGTCAACTGACTGTTCAGGTAGATGCCTTAAAGCAAAAGCAGAATGAAGCTTCCAAGCAAATTCCGGTTTTGAAGAAGGAAGGCAAAGATACTTCCGCCATTTTTGCTGAAATGGCAGAAATTAAAACCGAAGTTAAGGATCTGGACAAAAAGCAGTCTGATCTGGAAGCAAAGCAAAAATCCATTCTGTTGGAAATTCCGAATATTCCGGATGCCTCCGTTCCAATTGGTAAGGATGACACGGAAAATGTAGAAGTTCGTCGTTGGGGCGAACCAACCCAGTTTGATTTTGAGCCAAAAGCACACTGGGATTTGGGAAAAGATCTGGACATTCTAGATCCGGAAACAGCCGCAAAAGTTACCGGTACTCGCTTCCATTTCTACAAAGATCAGGGCGCGCGCCTGGAACGTTCCGTTATTAACTATTATCTGAACACCCATACAGAGCATGGCTACACGGAAATCTTCCCTCCGTTTCTGGTAAACAGAGCTTCCATGACCGGCACCGGCCAATTACCGAAGTTTGAAGAAGATGCTTTCAAAACTGTAGATGATTATTTCCTGATTCCAACCGCTGAAGTTCCGGTTACTAACATGTACCGCGGAGACATCCTGGACGGCGCCAACCTTCCTTATAAATATTGCGCTTACACCGCCTGCTTCCGTGCCGAAGCCGGTTCCGCCGGACGGGATACCAGAGGATTAATCCGCCAGCATCAGTTCAACAAAGTAGAATTGGTTCACTTTGCTAAACCGGAAGATTCCTGGGCTGAACTGGAAAGCCTGACCAATGACGCTGAACGCGTGCTGCAGGGACTGGGTCTTCCTTACCGCGTTGTTTGCCTTTCCTCCGGCGATTTAGGCTTCTCCTCTGCCAAGACCTATGACATTGAAGTATGGATGCCGTCTTATGGCCGTTATGTAGAAATTTCCTCCTGCTCTAATTTCTTAGACTATCAGGCAAGAAGAGCACAGATTCGTTATAAGGAAACTCCAACTTCCAAGCCGCAGCTGGTTCATACCTTAAATGGTTCCGGTGTTGCTATTGGACGTACGGTTGCCGCCATTATGGAAAACTTCCAAAATGCCGATGGCAGCATTACAGTTCCGGAAGTACTTCGTCCGTACTTTGGTTCTGATAAGATTATCAAGAAATAAGCTTGGAACTGGTTTTAATAGAAAATCATACACAAGCCATAAACACATAATAAAAAAGGACTAAACAGAACATTCTGTTTAGTCCTTTTCCTTGTTGTTTTCCGCTTTTTGTAAATTTTACAACTTACATAAGCGCTTACGAAAGCTTATTCTTCCGTTGTTGCGTTTGCTTCCGGAACCGCTTCTGCCACCGGCTGTTCTGTCGGCGTTTCCTTGGCGGTAGCGCGAACTTCAATTTTTCCGTACCGTACGCCTTCTACGTCTGCACGCGGTGCACGTGTTGGTGCTGCCGGAGTGTCTTCTCTTCTTGGAGTTCTTCCACCACGATTTCCGCCGCGGCCACGACCGCCGTCTCTGCGGCCGCCTCTGCTATAGCGATCTTCCTGTAACGGTTCTACACCTTCAGCCAATGTAATAACTACCCGGCGTTCTGCTTCCGAACCAACAGAATAGGTTTCCAGGCCTTCCATTTCTGCAATGGCAGTATGAATAATCCGGCGTTCAAACGGATTCATTGGATCCAGCGTAACGTTGCGTCCGTACTTCCGTACGCGGCGGCCGTTCTTTCTGGCAATTTCCTTCAATGTGTTTTCCCGTTTTTCCCGGTAATTTCCAACGTTAATGGAAATCTTGGCAAACTTGCCTTCTTCTTTTCCGTGGTTGGCAATTAATCTTACCAAATACTGAATAGCGTCTAAGGTTTCCCCGCGGCGGCCAATCAGCAGGCTATAATCTTCCTGACTGGTCAGCGTAAAGAAATATTCTTTTTCCGTATGGGAAATGCTGACTTCTACGCCGGAAACGCCGATGCCTTCCACTATTTTCTGTAAATAGGAATAGGCTTTTTTAACGGCATCCGGACATTCTTCCAGCGTTACTTTTACCGGTTCCGGCTTTTCCGCTTTCTTTGGTGCTGCCTTTGCCGGAGCTGCAGCTTCCTTCTTTTCATTGCTCTTCTTTGTTTTCGGAGCTTCCTTTTTGGAAACTTCTTTTTTCGGCGCGGGTTTCTCCGCCGCCGGTTTTGCCTTAGGCTTTTCTGCCTTTGGTTTCTTTTGATCTTCCGGTTTTGTTTTCGGTTCATCCGGACATTCGTAGTATGCTCTTACTTCTGCAAGCTTTCCGCCAAACAGGCCAAACTTCTTCTTTTCCGGCATGGTCAGTACTTCAAACTGAACGTCGGCGGAGAGCGGCGCGCCTAATGCGGCAATGGCAGCCTGCTGTGCTTCTTCAATAGTAGCACCTGTTGCAACTGCGTCCTTGATCATGTTTTTACCTCCTTGATATCAATAATAAAGACCGCCGCAGTAGGTGAAGGTAGAGTGGCGACGGTCTTCTATACAAAATTAAATTTAGTGCAGTTCTTTCACGGCAGCTTCTTTTGATTTTCTAAGAATGGTTTCTTCTACCATATTTCTTGCAATTACCTTGTCCGGTTTGTAAATCAGGTCTAATACCAGCATTTGCAGGAAACCGAGCAAACTGTTTACTGCCCAGTAAATACCGATTCCTACCGGGAACTGATAGGCAAGCCATAAAGAGAAGAACGGCATAAACAACATCATGCAACCCATGGAAGCCATGTTGGCTGCGTTGCTGTCATTCATTCGTTTGGTACGAATTAAGCTGTAAATGGAACTGATCATGGCGGCAGCAAAAGCTAAAATTGGAATAATTAAAACCGCTTTTGTTCCACCATCTGCAATAAATTGCTTTGGCATATCACCAAAACTGAAAGCGCCGATTTGGAAATTGGCGTTAAAGTCATGAATGGTATCATATACTGACTGACCATTGGTTAAAGAAAGACAAACTTCTTTTAAGTTGTCAATTTTGGAAATAACCGTGTTTTCCATGAAACGGGATGCGCTTCCGGAAGAAGAACCTAAATTCATAGATTCCGCAGCACTGGTTAACTTTTCAATGATGCCTTTTCCAAAACGCTTGTCAATCCGAAGAACGTAGGTCAGCGGATAATAAATGGCACCATAAAGACCAATAATAACCGGGAACTGAATCAGCATGCTACCGCAACCGGTTCCCATGGAACTGAAGCCTTCTTTTTTGTAAAATTCCTGAATAGCTTCGTTCTGCTTATTCTGGTCATCTTTGTACTTTTCTTTAATCTTTTCAATCCTGGAACGCATTCTTTGGGATTTTGCCTGTCCCTTCTGCGTACTGATAGAGGTTGGAAGTAAAACCAGCTTTACTAAAACTGCCAGCATAATAACTGCCAGCAAATAGTTTCCACCAAAGAGATTATATAAAAAGTCAATGATGTAACCAAAAGGATAAGAAAAAATCTTATAAATGAAAGTATAAATTCCGTTCATCAGTAGTTCTCCTGTGGTCGGCTTAATAATACTCTTTTTCTTCCGGAACCGGATCATATCCACCGGACGTCAGGGGGCTGCAGCGGATAATGCGCCAAAGCGTCATAAGTCCGCCCTTAATTGCACCGTAACGTTCAATAGCTACCAGTCCGTAATTAGAGCAGGTCGGATAAAACTTGCAGGTTGACGGAGTATGAACTGAAATATGTTTCTGATAAAAGCGAATACTAGTCGTCATTACGTACTTCATTGTTTTCTGCTTTCTTTTCCGCGATTCAGTTAATTTCCCCTTAAAACATTTGTTTTCTGTAAACAGTCTATCATAACCGGAACAAGTTCGGTACTTTTCCGATACCGGGTTCTTACCCGCGCTACAAAAACAATATCATATCCTTGTAGTTCCGCTTCATGTTGTTTGTAGACTTCTTGAAATGCCGCCCGGATTAAGCGGCGGGAACGATTCCGTTCCACCGCATTTCCGATTTTTTTACTGGAAGTAATCCCTATACGACAAAGTCCCGTACGGTTTCTCATTGTATAGACAACCAGTACAGGATTTGCGTGTGAGGCTCCTCTTTTATAAAGCCTTCGAAAGTCTGTATTCTGTTTCAGAATTTCCGGTTTCATTTTATGCAGTCAGGCTCTTTCTGCCCTTTGCTCTGCGGCGAGCAATAACTTTGCGGCCGTTCTTATCGGACATTCTCTGACGGAAGCCGTGCACTTTAGCGCGATGACGCTTCTTCGGCTGATAAGTTCTTTTCATGAGTTTCCCTCCACTTCTTAAAGGAATGTGAAAACAATTCACTTGCAAAACGGTATTATAAAGGATAAGTACAAAATCTGTCAACTGTGAAAAGACAAAAACCCTTTGTTTATGCCAAAAATCATTCCCGACGATTTTATTGAAAACAGGGGGCTTTTATGGTAGAATTCATTAGTTAATATATTATGTAATTTTATTACCTTTATAAGCAAAAAAATCATTTTTAGAACAGGAGAATTTACTTGAAACTGGATTCTTATAATGATGTCTGGGCTTTGGTTTTGGAATACTGTAAAAGTAATGGCAAAATCAGTGACGCCGCCTACAATATCTGGCTGGCTCCTCTAAAACTGGTCTCTTTTGAAGAAGACAAACTGATTTTAGCCACCAGCTCCTTCAAAGCTAACATCATTCGCAGTAAATTTATGCCTCTGTTAAATGAAGCCTTTGAAGAAGTCATCGGCTTCCCCATTGACATTGAATTTGTAAATGATACCGACGGAGAAAAATCTGAAAAGAAAGCAGAACCTTCCCGATCTCCCTTTGGCGGCGGCACTGAAGAACTGACTTTTGATAATTTCGTTGTCGGGTCTTCCAACAAATTTGCTTATACGGCGGCCCAGTCGGTAGCCAATACACCAGGCCAAGCGTATAACCCTCTTTTCATTTATGGACATTCCGGATTGGGAAAAACCCATTTGCTGCATGCCATTTGCACAGAAATTAAAAAGAATTATCCGGATGCCAAGATCATTTACACCAATGGCGAAGACTTTACCAATGAATTAGTCAGCTGGTTGGAAAAGAAACGTTCCATGCAGCAATTTCATGATAAATATCGTACGGTAGACGTTCTGCTTATGGACGATATCCAGTTTATTGGCGGAAAAACGCAAACACAGGAAGAATTCTTCCACACGTTCAATACTCTGGTTTCCGCCAATAAACAGATTGTATTGACCTCCGACCGGCCGCCGAAGGAAATTCCGTTGTTGGAAGACCGCATCCGCACCCGGTTTGAATGGGGCCTGATTGCAGACATTCAGCCACCGGATATTGAAACCCGCATGGCTATCATCAAACGGAAAGCTGAATATTACAATTTGGATCTTCCGGATGAAATAGTACAGTACATCGCAGAAAAAATAAAAAGCAATGTGCGTCAGCTGGAAGGCACCGTAAAAAAGCTGGATGCCTACTACACCATTAACGGACATGAAATTAATATCCAAACGGCACAAAAAGCCATTAAAGATATTATGACAGACAATCAGCCTGTTCCGGTTACCATAGACAAAATTTTAAATGAAGTGGCCAGAACTTACGGCGTTTCCGTAGATGCCATTACTTCTAACCGCAGAAATCAGGAAGTGGTGGAAGCCAGACAGATTGCCATGTACGTTATCCGCGAAGTAACGGATTTGTCTATGGAAAAAATTGGCGCCGAATTCGGAAACCGGCATCATTCCACCATTATCTACAGTATTAAAGAAGTAGAAAAAGACATGGAAACCAATCCTAGTGTAAAACACACCGTACAGAACATTATTAATAACGTAAATAATGCATAAGTTTTCCACTTATTATTGTTTTTCCACAATGTCTTTTCCACGTTTTAAACCTTTTCTATTTTGCTCAGGCTTCTTTTCCTCTTTTTTCCGCTCTTTCCTTTTTTCTGTCCTACAAAAACTTTTGGCGCAGAATAAGACAAAAAGAAGCTTTTCCGCAATTTAAACCGACACTACTACTACTACTATAATAATTCTTTTTTATGTTTCTTAAAAAAGGAGGACCAAAACAAAATGAAAATTATTTGCAGTACCGAATTATTAAACCAGGCCTGTCAGAATATTCAGCGTGTGGTTTCTTCCAAAACTTCCATTCCGGCCATTGAAGGTATTTTCATGCAGGCAGCAAACGGAAAACTTTCTTTAACAGGATATGATCTGGAAGTTGGTATTCATACTGATCTGGATGTTAAGGTAGAAGAAGAAGGCAGCATTGTTATGAATGCCCGTATTCTTTGTGATATCTTAAGAAGACTTCCGGCAGAAACCGTTGTAATTGAAGCGGATGAAAGACAGCTCTGCGTTATTCGTTGCGGAGAAGTAGAATATAAGATTGTCGGCATTGCTGCAGAAGAATATCCGGAATTACCGTCCATTACTGGTGGTGTACCGGTTCTGGTAGATGCCGATATTTTAAGCCAGATGGTAAAACAGACTATTTTTGCTGTTTCTACCAATGATACTAAAGTCATTCATACCGGTGTTAAGTTTGAAATAAAAGCAGGCGAACTGCGCTTAATTGCCGTTGATGGATTCCGTATGGCTATTCGGACAGAAAAAATTAACTATGACGGTAATGACCTGCAATTTGTTGTTCCGGCAAAGACTCTTTCCGAAGTTATCAAATTGTTAGATGATGCCGATGTTGTTTCTTTGAATGTTGCCAAACGTCACATTATTTTTGAAGTAGGTTCTTATAGTGTTATTTCCCGTCTGTTGGACGGCGAATTTTTGGATTATCATGCAGCTGTTCCCAAGACACACAGTACAGAGGTTTTGGTAGACGTAAAAACGCTTATGGATTCTATTGAACGTACCTCGCTTTTAATTACGGATCGTCTGAAAAGTCCGTTGCGCTGTATCTTTGATGAAAATGTCATTCGCATCAGTACAACTACAACGCTTGGTACAGCCAATGACAGATTACCGGCAACCATCCAGGGTGACCGTGTAGAAATTGGCTTCAATAACCGTTTCTTATTGGATGCTCTTCGGGTTTGCAATCAGGAAAAAGTAAAAATTACCCTGAATGGACCGTTATCCCCCATCACCATTATTCCGACGGAAGGAAACAGCTTTTTGTTCCTGGTACTTCCGGTTCGTTTACGGAATGAAGGGTAAAAGGAATTAAGATACTATGAAAGTCAATTCCTTGATTTTAGATCAATACAGAAATATTGATCATATGGAATTTTCTCCTGTTTCCGGCGTCAATGTCATTTACGGAGAAAATGCCCAGGGAAAGACCAACCTACTGGAGGCCATCTGGTTATTTACCGGTCTTCGGAGTTTCCGTGGTTCCAAAGAAAAAGAACAGGTTCGTTTCGGACAAAAGCAGGCGCGGCTGGAAATGAATTACTTTAATGATGTACGGGAGCAAAATGCTGTCATCACCATTAATGAAAAGAAAAAAGCCAGCGTTGGTGGAATCTCTTATCCCTCCTGTTCTGCTCTATGTGGTGAATTTTTAGGCATTATTTTTTCGCCGGGCCACCTGAGCCTGATTCAGGGCGGGCCGACCGAACGCCGGAAATTTCTAAACCAGGCGCTGTGTCAGCTGCGGCCGAATTATGCCGGAAAAATGACGCAATACCATCACATTTTGCAACAAAGAAATATCTTATTGAAAGATATTACCTATCATTCAGAACTGCTGGATACACTGGACGTTTGGGATGAAACGCTGGCAGCGCTCAGCGCCTCCTTAATCTGGGCCAGAAAACAGTATTTAACGGAATTAACCGGAAATTTGGAAGAATTTTACGGCGGAATTTCCGGCGGCAGAGAAGAAATATCGCTTTCTTACCTTTCTGCCGGTTCGTTGGAAGGCACGTCTGAAGCCCAACTGCAGGAAGAAATGAAACTTCTGATTCGAAACAACAGAAAAGAAGATCTGATTGCAGGATATACTACGGTCGGCCCGCACAGAGATGATCTTGAAATCAGGCTCAACGGTCTCCCGGCTAAAAATTTCGGTTCACAGGGCCAGCAACGCTCCTGCGCTTTAAGCCTGAAGATGGCAGAAGCAGCCATTGTTCATAAAATGACCGGAAAACAACCAGTTGCCTTATTAGATGATGTCATGAGTGAATTGGACAGCAGAAGACAGGATTATCTTCTGAATCATATTGAGGGATGGCAGGTTTTCATTACCTGTTGTGAACCATCCCATATTTTATTGTCCAAAACAGATGACAGTGGAAATCTGTTTGAATTGAAAGGAGGACACTTATGTTCCTCCACTTAGGACAGGATACGGTTATTCGCACAGACCAAATCATAGGGGTCTTTGATTTAGATAACACAACTGTTTCGGTTCACAGCCGAACTTTTCTTACCCGCGCTCAAAAGGCCGGTCGGGTAAAAACCGTTTCTTATGAACTTCCAAAAAGTTTTGTGGTTTGTTTGGAAGCAGATGGACAGGAAACAGTTTATCTTTCGCAATTATCCACCCAGACCCTATTGGGTCGGTACAAAAGTATAGGATAAGAAACGTACGCTATGCATGGAGGTTTTAGTTTGGATAAGGATCAGAAAACAACAGAGCAAGCCTTAGAAAAAGCCATTGAAGAAATCGGTGATTTTGACGATGTAGCAGAAATGGATACCGTAGTGGAAGAAGAATATGATGCCAGTCAAATCCAGGTATTGGAAGGGTTGGAAGCCGTGCGGAAACGCCCTGGCATGTATATCGGATCCACCGGACCCAAGGGTTTGCATCATCTGGTTTATGAAATTGTGGATAACTCCATAGACGAAGCACTGGCCGGATATTGTACCCATATTGAAGTTAATATTCTGCCCGGCAATATCATTGAAGTACAGGATAACGGTCGTGGTATTCCTGTCGGTATCAATGAAAAAATGGGCATTTCTACAGTTACCGTAGTATTGACGGTATTGCACGCAGGCGGTAAGTTCGGCGGATCCGGATATAAGGTTTCCGGCGGTTTGCACGGTGTAGGTTCCTCCGTTGTAAATGCACTTTCCGAATGGATGGAAGTAGAAGTTTGCCAGGGCGGACGTCGTTATTTCCAGCGGTTTGAAATCGGAAATCCGGTAGAAGACTTAAAAGAAATTGGCACTGCAGATACGACCGGAACATTAATCCGCTTTAAAGCCAGTGCCGATATTTTTACGGAAACAACGGTTTATGATTTTGAAACCCTGGAACGCCGTTTACGGGAACAGGCTTTCTTAAATGCCGGTCTGAAAATTACGCTGACAGATAAGCGGGAAGAAGAAGAACACCAGGAAATTTACTGTTATGAAGGAGGCATTTCCTCTTTTGTAGACTTTGTTGTTCAAAAAAGAGGATATACGCCGCTACATGAAAAGCCGATTGCGTTTAATGCAGTAAAGAATGACCGGGAAGTAGACATTGCACTTATGTACAATGACAGCTACAACGAAAACCTGTATTCTTTTGCAAATAACGTTCGTACCATTGACGGCGGTACTCATGAACAAGGTTTTAAAACAGCTTTAACCCGTGTCTTTAATGACTACGGCAGAAAATACAATATTATTAAGGATGGTGACAAAAAGCTTTCCGGAGATGATGTTCGGGAAGGCCTGGTTGCCATTATCAGTGTAAAGCTGACAGAAGCTGAATTTGAAGGACAGACCAAGGGTAAGCTGGGTAATACGGATATTACGCCACTGGTTTCCAAAACCGTATATGAAAAGCTTATGACCTTCTTTGAAGAAAACCCGGCAGTAGCCAAGGCCATCTTCAATAAAGCATTGGAAGCTTCCCGCGCCAGAGAAGCTGCCCGTAAGGCAAGAGATCTGGCTCGCAGAAAAACGGCATTGGAAGGCAATTCTTTGCCTGGAAAATTGGCAGACTGCTTAGACAAAGGAAATGAACTGACAGAACTGTATATTGTCGAAGGAGATTCCGCCGGCGGTTCTGCAAAGGAAGGACGCGAACGGCAATACCAGGCCATTCTTCCGCTGTGGGGCAAAATGCTAAACGTAGAAAAGGCCCGCCTGGATAAGGTTATCGGCAATGACAAATTAACGCCGGTTGTAACGGCTCTTGGCACTGGAATCGGAGACGAATTTGATATTACCAAACTGCGGTACAACAAAATTGTGTTAATGGCTGATGCCGACGTAGACGGAGCACATATCAGAACCCTGTTATTAACGTTCTTCTTCCGGTACATGAGACCGCTGATTGAAGAAGGCCACGTTTATATTGCCCAGCCGCCACTTTATAAAGTCAGCAAGGGTAAAAATAAATTCGCCTATGCCTATTCCGATGAAGAGCGGGACCAGAAAATTGCCGAGTTTGGCGGTTCCTGTGACATTCAACGGTACAAAGGTCTGGGTGAAATGGACCCGGTTCAGCTGTGGGAAACCACCATGGACCCGAAAACCCGCACTATGCTGAAAGTTAATCTGACAGATGCCATGGAAGCAGACGAAACCTTCTCTATCCTGATGGGGGACAAGGTAGAACCGCGTCGGGATTTCATTGAAAAGAATGCAAAATACGTTCAAAATCTGGACGTCTGAGAGGAGGGGAATGAACAATGGCTAAAGCAAGTGCAGAAATGCAAAAGCAAAAAGAACAGGAGTTCCGTGACAACCTGGAACTGCAACATATTGTAGACGTAGATCTGAACAAGGAAATGCGTAAATCATTCCTTGACTACTCCATGTCCGTTATTGTGCAACGTGCTCTTCCGGACGTTCGGGATGGATTAAAGCCGGTACATAGAAGAATTTTATATACCATGTATGAAAACGGCCTGTATCCGGACAAACCGTACCGGAAGTGCGCGGATACCGTCGGTAACGTGCTTGGTAAATATCATCCGCACGGCGATGCATCAGTATACGATGCTATGGTTCGCTTGGCACAAAACTTCTCCATGCGTTATACCCTGGTAGACGGTCACGGTAACTTCGGTTCCATTGACGGTGACCCGCCTGCTGCTTACCGTTATACAGAATCCCGCATGAGCAAGCTTTCCTTAAAGATGCTCTCGGATATAGACAAAGACACGGTTGATTTTCAGCCGAACTATGATGACCGTCTGAAAGAACCAACAGTACTGCCATCCCGTTATCCGAACCTGTTGGTAAATGGATCAATGGGTATTGCTGTTGGTATGGCAACCAATATTCCGCCTCACAATCTGAAGGAAGTCATTGACGGTATGTGTGCTGTCATTGATAATCCGGAAATTGAATTGGCAGAATTAATGGAACATATTCCAGGTCCTGACTTCCCAACGGCCGGTATTATTATGGGCCGGTCCGGAATACGGGCAGCCTATGCTACCGGACGCGGAAAAATTACAGTTCGTGCAAGAACAGAAATTGTAGAAAAGAAGAACGGCCGGTTTGAAATTAAAGTTACGGAAATTCCTTATAACGTAAATAAAGCCAGACTGATTGAAAGCATGGCAGACCTGGTAAAGGAAAAGCGGATTGAAGGAATTTCCGATATTAACGACTATTCTTCCATGCACGGCATGTATATTTCCATAGACCTGAAACGGGATGCTAATCCGCAGGTAGTGCTGAATCAATTGTTCCAATATACCCAGCTGCAGACTTCGTTCGGCGTCATTAACCTGGCTATTGTAGATGGACAACCCAAAATTCTGACCTTAAAAGAAATTTTGCAGGAATATATTTCCTTCCAGTGCGATGTCATTCGCAGACGGACAGAATTTGAATTGAAGAAAGCCTCTGATCGTGCCCATATTTTGGATGGTTTGGCAAGAGCTATTGATATTGTGGATGATATCATTGCTACCATTCGTGCCACAAAGGGTGGTCAGGCAGAAGCCAAAGTGGCCATCATGGAAAAATTTGATTTTGATGATCCGCAGGCATCCGCCATTGTTGCCTTCCGTTTGGGCCAGCTGGCCGGTCTGGAAATTAAAAAGATTTTGGATGAACAGGAAGCCCTGAAGGAAAAGATTGCAACCTACCAGGCCATGCTGGCAGACAAGCAGCTGATTTTGGATGAAATTAAAACAGAAGCACGTGCTATTGGAGAAAAATTCTCTGATGAACGCCGCACTGAAATTTGTAATGTTTCCGGGGAAATGGACATTGAAGATCTGATTCCAGAAGAGGAAAACATTATTACCCTGACAAAGATGGGATACATTAAACGGCAGGCAACCGACGCCTACCGCCTGCAAAAGCGCGGCGGCCGTGGTATTTCCAGTATGACCCGTCGGGAAGAAGACGTTACGGAAACCATGTTCAGCTGTTCCAGCCATGACTACGTTATGTTCTTTACCAATCAGGGTCGCTGTTACCGTATTAAAGCCTATGAAATTCAGGAAGCCAGCCGCACCAGCCGTGGAATGAACGTGGTTAATGTATTGCCGTTGCAACCGGAAGAAAAAGTAACTGCGTTGATTAAACTGGATGATCCGGAAGCAGATGCTTATATTTGCATGGTAACCCGTGCCGGTATTATTAAAAGAACGGCACTTGCTGATTATAAAAATGTCAGACGCAGCGGCCTGATTGCCATCAATCTGGACGAAGGCGATGAACTGGCCTGGGTAAAATTAACCAGTGGTCAGGACGATTTACTGGTAGCAACGCATGAAGGAATGTGTATTCGTTTCCATGAAACGGATGCCAGAACCCTGGGTCGTACCGCTCGTGGTGTAAAATCCATTACCTTCAAGAAAGACGGAGACTATGTAGTCGGTTTTGATGTTCTGGATGACACAGGTACCGTTTTAACTGTTTCCGAGAAGGGATACGGAAGACGCTCTGTTCCGGAAAACTATCCGGTACAGAACCGTGGTGGTTCCGGCCGCATAAATTACCGGGTAGAAAAATACGGAAAAGTGGCTGCACTTCGTGTTGTACACGACACAGATGACATTATGCTGATTTCGGCCTCCGGTATTATGATTCGCATTGAATCCAGTACCGTCAATTGTGCTTCCCGTCCGGCAAAGGGTGTAAAAGTCATGCGTATTTCGGATGACGACAAATTAATTACTCTTTCTGCTGTAGAACATACAGAAGAACCGGAACCCGCACAAAATTAATAAGTTTGGAGCAGTTTTATGGACGAACATCAATTTGACGGCGAAATGGCGGAATTCTTAAAAGAATTAACAGCCTTTGAGCAGCAGGTAAAAAAAGAAGTGGCAAACAAACTGTCTGTTCCAGAAGAGAAAAGACAGTCTGTAGAGCCTTCTTTCGATGCAGAGCGGGAAGTAGAACAATGGTTTGCAGAACAAAGTCAGGTACAGCCGCAAGTGCCAACTCCAGAACAGCCCCAAGTACAATCCACACCACAAAATCACTGGTTTGAAGCGCAGATGCAAGCACAGACGACAGAAGAACAGGAAACGGAAGCTCCGTATTCTTCGGTAGAAGAGTTCTTTTCAGAAGAAGTCCTGCCGGAAGAACCGTTGCCACAGGAAACAGAAACCAGGAAGCGGAAGTCAAAGAAAAAGAAGCCTCGTAAGAAATGGTCTAAAACCAAAAAGATTTTAATGAGTATAATCTGTGTTTTATTGGCCCTGCTTCTTGCCGGAGGCGGATTCTTGTGGAGCAAGCTGAGTCTGATTAATACCGGCGGCGAAGACTGGGAAGAAGTGGATACCATGGAAGACGACATAGATGCCGCAACCATAGACAGTATTACAGATGCCACCTCTTTAACAGCGTGGTTAAAAGCCTGGCACAACAACGGTGGGGACCACATGTCCAGTAAATACGTCAAGAACATTCTTTTATTAGGTGTTGACAGTGACTCTTCCCTTTCCGACACTATGATGCTGGTTTCCGTTAACCGCAAGACCAAGAAAATTTCCATGGTTTCCTTTTATCGGGACAGTTATACTTACGTAAAACGAAAAAATGGAAAAGAATCTTATACCAAGTTAAATGCGGCTTATAGTTATGGTGGGGCTGAACTGGTCCGCTCTACCATTGAAAATAACTACAAGATCAAGATTGATGAATATGCTTTGGTAGACTATGATTCTTTCCCGAAGGTCATTGATGCTTTGGGCGGGGTCACGGTAAATGTGACCGAAAAAGAAGCAAACTATTTAAACAAGACCTGGTGGAAATGGTCCAGAACCGGAAACAAGATTTCCTTTACTGCCGGGAACATGAAGATGGATGGCGAACACGCCTTAATGTATTGCCGCATCCGAAAACTGGATTCCGATATAAATCGGACCGAACGGCAAAGAAAAGTCATAGACGCCATTATTGATAAAGCACAGGATGCCACGGCTTCCCAGTTGAATACTATGGTAAATACGGTGTTCCCGTATATCACCACCAGCATGACAAAAACTAAGATCATCAGCTATGGAACGCAGGCATTAAGTGAAAGCTGGATTAGCTGGCCGCGTGCACAGGCCACTATGCCAACAGATGACTACTGCCTTTCGGGTTATGCCGGAACCCAGTGGATCTGGCTGTGTGACTACGAAGGTTCTGCCTATGAATTGCAGATGCAATTATATGGAAAGAGCAATATCTCGCTTGCCAAAAACCGGGTATCTCCCTTAAGCTTCTCCTCTTCTTATTCGGAAAATACAACCTCTTCTTCCGCTAAAAAGAAGAGCAGCGGGACTGGAAAATCTTCCACCCGTTCTTACAGCACCAAATCCAGTACCACCTATTTTGGAGACGACTTAGTGGAAGAATTGTCTAACAGACAGGCACAGAGGAGCACTAGCAACACCACTGCCAATGCCTCTTCGTCCAGTTCTTCTTCCACAAGAAAAAGAGCCTATTAAAAGCAAAGAGAACTGACTCGCAAAAAGAAATAAAATATAAAAGAACAGAGCTGCCAAAGGAAAGCAGCTCTGTTTTTCTGTTGAAATGTGGAAAAGTAGACAAACCGAATCAGATGTCTTCTTCCCGAAAATCAATGGTCAGTTCCTGGTGTACGCCCTTTAATTGGTAATAACGGACGCCGGCGGCATCAAACATTCTTTTAGAGGCGCGCGTACCGTCCGTTTCGGCGTACTTATCGGAAATATAAACCACTTCTTTGATGCCGGATTGGATAATGGCTTTGGCACATTCATTGCAGGGGAACAGCGCAACGTAAATTTTGCAACCCTGCAGGGATCCACCGGCGTGATTCAGGATAGCGTTCAGTTCCGCGTGGCACACGAAGGGATATTTGGTGTCCAGCGCAGCTCCTTCGCGATCCCAGGGAAAGTCGTCATCATTGCACCCAATGGGGAGGCCATTGTATCCAACAGACATAATTTTGTTGTTGTGGTTTACTATGCAGGCGCCAACCTGCGTGTTCGGATCCTTACTCCGCATGGCGGAAAGTAATGCAATGCCCATAAAATATTCGTCCCAGCTGATATAATCTTCCCGCTTTGCCATAGAAAGAAACCTCCGTTTTTCTGATTTGTCAAAACAATTCTAGCAAAACTCTATTTTCTTTTCAACACGGGCGAGATAGTGTTATACTATCCCAAAGAAATGTAAAAAAAAGGAGTCGGAAGCTTTGGAACCAAAAGGAAATTGGCTAAACAAAGAAACTACGAAAAAAATCTTACTCATTTCTGCCGCTGTCCTGATGATGGCAGTTATTATTTTTAATTATGCTACGGTTTTTGCTGCCCTGAAAAAACTGTTGAACATAGTTTTTCCTTTTATTTTAGGCGGAGCCATGGCCTTTATTTTTAATGTGCCGCTGCGCAGTTTGGAAACAAGAGTTTTCAAAAAAGACTTTAAAGGGAAGCGCGGCATTTGTATTTTGCTGACGTTACTCTTTATTCTGGCAATCCTGGCCGGCGCACTTTTGATTATTATTCCGCAGGTAGTCGAGTCTATGCAGACCCTGATAGAAGAAATTGAAGCGCTGGCTGCCAAATACAGTAGCATGGAAGATGTTCGAAAAAAATTGATGGAAACCTATCCATGGACGGCAAAGTTTTTGTCTGATTCCCGCGTGTTGAATTTTGATTACGCAGGCGCCTTACAGAAGCTGTCTACGTATTTAAAAAACTGGGTTTCTAATCTTGGCTCCGGGAATGGTGGATTAATGGATTCCGTTACCGGCGTGGTTTCTTCCATTGTCAGCGGCGTTGCCACCTTCTTTATTGGTTTTGCGTTTTCCATTTACTGCCTGTTCCGTAAGGAAGCTTTGGCAAGACAGATGCGCCAGATCCTATATGCACTCTTTAAAGAATCCACAGCAGAAAGAGTTTTGGAAGTGGGAAGCCTTTCCAATGTAACATTCTCTAACTTTATTCGTGGACAGTGCTTGGAAGCAATCATCTTAGGAACCCTGTTCTTAATTTGTATGAGCATTTTCCAAATGCCGTATGCC
Source organism: Bacteroidaceae bacterium (assembly GCA_963600825.1). GTDB lineage: Bacteria > Bacillota > Clostridia > Oscillospirales > Acutalibacteraceae > RUG420. Next base: position 44,430 of record CAVCCW010000003.1, read on the forward strand.
TTGTTAGTTGCCGTCTTAATTACCATTACTGCATTGGTTCCGATTTTTGGTGCGTTTGTGGGCTGTTTTATCAGCGCCCTGTTACTGTTAATTGTAGATCCGAAATACTGTATTGAATTTTTGATCCTGTTTATTGTGTTACAACAGATTGAAGGAAAGCTGATTTATCCGCACGTTGTCGGAAGTACCGTTGGTCTGCCATCCATCTGGGTTTTGTTTGCCATTACCGTCGGCGGAGAACTGATGGGCATTGCCGGCATGGTCATCTTTGTTCCGCTTTGTTCGGTTCTGTATGCCTTATTCCGGGACTTCATTGTAGATCGCTTGAAAGCCAAACAGGTAACCAAACGATTATATGAGGTTCCATATGAAGAACGAAAAGGCGCCGAATTGCAAGCCATGACCATGAGGAAAACAGAAGAAGTGGAGTTGCAGGATGTAATGAATTCTGCAGACAAGCTAAAAATGAAGTTACTGCATTCCAAGAAGGACGAAGAAGAAGAGCTTGCAAAGAAAGCTGAAAAGCGGGCGGAAAAAGCCGGTCGCAAAGCGGCACAGGCAGAAGAAAAAGCCCAACAGGCAGAGGAAGCTGCCAAAAAGGCAAGAGAAAAAACAACAGCAAAAGAAAAAGAACCTAAAGAAAAACAGGAGTCTTCTGTAGAGAAAAAAGACTGACTCGCAAAGGATCCAAAGATCCAAAAAGAAAGAAAAAGCCCGCCATCAGTGTTGTCTGATGACGGGTTTTGTTATTTTGTTTCGTAAGGAAGGGACTGTTTATTGGAAATCCAAGTTGTTAACTTCTTTTTCTACTTCATGCAGGACCATGTTGTAAATGTGACGGCCCTGGTTAATGTACAGTTCATTTCCTTCTTTTTTGCAAAGCATGGCAAACGTTTTGCCGATGTCGGTTGCAACGTCTTCGCCGCCCTTCCGGACGCTGAGGTAATAAAAGGAGTAAGCAGAGCTTTCCACCACGTTTTTATAAAAGTCAGATTCCAATTCATCCAGACGCTTGTGCAATGCAGTAATGGCAATGACGGAAAGCTGGGAAGAAGGCAGGAAGTAATTTAAAGCAGCCTCTGCAGAAAAAAGCTGCAGTACACCGACCTGGTCATAGGTTTCTGCTTCAAAGAAGCAGGGGTCTGTTAGTTCTTCCTTGGTTTCATCGCTTAAAGCAACGGTGGCCAGTGCAAAGCCGAGCATTTCCGCTTTCTTGGTGTTGCCGTTACGCCGCTGCTCATTCATGGCTTCTACCATGGATAAAATGTCCTGATCCGCAGGCGCAGACTTTTTTGAGGTAAAAATTTTAATATCTCTGTCGTCCTTGTTCATGAGATCACCTTATTTTGCAGCCGTTGCTTCTGCTTCTTTGGCAGCTTTGGCTTCGGCTTTCTTTTTAGCACGGCGCAGTTTTGCCTGGTATCCGAGAAGAAGGGAAAGGTCATCATCCGGGGTGGATTCTGAGCAAAGAGCAGTGGCAGATCTGTTATACAGGCCGTGGAAATCAGAACCGCCGGTTACCAGAAGTTTGTGTTTCTTGGCAAGGGCTTTCAGCTGTGTCCGTTCTTCTTCTGTGTTGTTTGGATGATAAACTTCCAGTCCGTCTAATCCCAGGGAAATAAGATCTTCCAAAGAATCCATGAGACCATCCTGTCCCGGATGAGCCAAGACGGCAATGCCGCCGGCGTTATGAATTTCTTCAATGACTTCTGTGGGAGTCGGGAACTTCGGCTGTACCAGGACATTGTCCGGGCTGTCCGGATCAAAGAGTGAATGGTACAGGTCTCCGTAAATGGTGGTAGTATATCCGCATTCCATAAGAGCATGCATGATGTGTTCTTTATAAATGTTGGTGGATCCTGCGGCGCATTTCAAAACCAATTCGGAGTTGATGGGATATTTGTGGGAAACCTTGCCGACCATTAACTGGGAAGCTTTTCGGCGAGCCAGGGAATTACGGCGGCAGAGTCCTTCCAACCGATCCGGGTTTTCTGCAAGATAACATAATATAGATACATTTTTCTGCTTGTCCTGGTCAAAAGCGGAAAGTTCTACGCCGGGAATAACGGTAATACCGTGACGCTTACCGATAATTTTACCGCGGACCGTACCGGCCTGGCAGTCGTGATCGGTAATGGCTATGGTTTCCACGCCGCTTCTGTTAGCGAGCAGGATAAGATCTTCAATGCCTAAGGAACCATCCGAAAGACGAGTATGACAGTGTAAATCTGCTGGCATAAATGGGTTCTCCCCTTTCAAAAGAAGTGTCTAATAGTTACAAAAATATTATAGTATATTTGGACAAAAGGATGCAAGGGTTATTACTTGCAAAGAAAAATAGTCTATGCTATACTATTTTTTCCTTCATTAGTACTGTTAGAAACGCACAGACGAAAGCCATAAATTTTGCAAATGTTTTGAGAAAAATCACCAAAGAATGGCATAAATGGTGGAATGCCAAGTGTTAGTGGATTCACATCTGTGAAAGGCGAAAGATTCAGAAAGAAGAAAATTTAAAATTTCTGAAAAAAAGGCTTGCAAAGTTGCTGACAGTCTGATATAGTATATCTCGTTGACGCAGTCGGTGTTATTAGCGATGAGGGTCCACCCGTTCCCATCCCGAACACGGCAGTTAAGCTCATCAGTGCCGAAAATACTTGGGGGGCAGCCCCCTGGGAAGATAGGGCAATGCCGACATCAACAAAGGTAACCAGCCAGAAGGCTGGTTATTTTTATTTTTATCGGCAAGCGGTTACCGTTGGTGGGAACCGGTGGTCAAAGGCCGGTCAAAATAGGAAAAACAGAAGAAGATAAGAACCGAACCAGAGGTCATTTGGACCTTTGGTTCTTTTTTTATTTTCTTTTCCGGGTCGGTAGGGTTTAATGAGAGCATCTCTTAAAGGAGGACGGACTCATGAAATGGAAAATCGGTCTGCTGGATTCCGACACGGAATTTACAACACGGCTGCAGGAAGCCTTTGAAGAACAGTATCCAAATGAAATAGACTTTTCTGTTTTTTCTACCTTTGAGCAGGCCGTAACGGCAGCAGAAAAGCTGGGACTACAACTACTGCTGGTGGAAGACGGACTCTATTTAAGCGGTTCTGCCGCCTGTCCCATTCTGTTGTTGTGTACGCAGACCGGGGTAGATTATGAGCCGGAAGACCATGCGTATCGCAAGGTCTGTAAATATAAAAGCGTAAGTGACTGGTACAGCCTGTTCTGCTCTTACTGCAGAGGAAGGCTTGCTGCAGAGTGGGGCAGAACAGCGGAGCTTTCCGGGGCAGGGCACATGACGCTGTGCCTGTTTCTTTCCGGAGGCGGCGGGACCGGTACCAGTACCGCCGCTGCCGCCTTCGCCATGCATTTGGCGCGGAGCAGAAAAAAGGTGGTCTATTTAAATTTTGAGCCCTTTTCCAGCACGGAGCAGTTTTTTATAGGAAATGGGAATTATGACATGGATGACATCATTTTTTCTCTCCGAAGCCGAAAATATGAGTTAAACACGCTACTGCGTCATGCCCTCTGCCGGGATGCCTCCGGGGTTTATTTCCTTACTCCCTGCAGTTCTGTATCAGACTGGTTCTCTTTGACCGGAGAAGAAATTCTGCAAATTTGCGATGCCATTAGCAAAAACTTAGGAGACAAAACCTATTTGGTTCTGGATATGAATGCGGATGCCACAGAGGCCTTTGTTTTGCCGTTTCTTTATTCCAAAAAAACAGTTCTGGTAGCCAATGGGGAACCCCTCGGCAATGACAAAGTAGAACAGCTCTTAAACGCACTGCCGCTCCTTTGCAATCTGACCGCCTTTGAAGTAGCACGGAAAACGCAATTACTATACAACCGCTTTGAACGGGTCGGAGGGCAATTACTGGATCTACCGGAAATCGGAAAGTTGGGTGGAATTAACCGGACAGAAGCTGACTCGCCAAGAAGCTTAATGAATACGCTGGCGGACCTGGGGCCGTTCCAACGCCTGGAAGAGACTCTTTATGTTTGAAGATATCAAACGGGAATTATATACCGAAGGGAAACTTGGCACACTGAGTAATGAAGAGCTGTATCAGCAGATCAAAAAGCTCTTTTTAAAACAGGAGCAGAATCGGCAGTTACCACTGGCAAAACAAATTGCGTTTGTGGATCAGATTTACAGCTCGCTTCGGGGCTATGGGGCCTTAGACCAGCTCTTTTGTGATGAAACCATTTCTGAAATCATGATCAATCATTTTGATGAGATTTATATAGAACGGCAGGGAAGTGTAAAACGCAGTTCTCTGCAGTTTGAAAATGAAGCGGAGTTAGAGCAGACCATCCAACGAATTGTCAGCAGGAGCGGGCGCGAAGTGAATCAGGCAAAGCCGATTGTAGATACGCGCTTACCGGACGGAGCTCGGGTCAATGTGGTATTACCGCCAATCTCTTTAAATGGGCCGGTGGTAACGGTCCGTCGTTTCCCAAAAGACAAAATTACAATGGAAAAGCTGATTGCCTGGGGTTCTATTACCGAAGAAGCTGCGGAATTTTTAAAGCTCCTGGTGCGTTGTCGATACAACCTGTTTATCAGTGGAGGAACCAGTTCCGGGAAAACGACTTTTTTAAATGTTCTTTCCGATGAAATTCCACCGGAAGAACGCATTATTACCATTGAAGATTCTGCCGAGTTGCAGATTCGTGGTTTGCCAAATTTGATTCGACTGGAAACGCGAAACGCCAATGCCTCCGGTGTTGGCCGCGTTTCTACGCAGGACCTGATTCGGACATCCCTGCGGATGCGGCCGGATCGCATTATTGTAGGAGAAGTTCGTGGTGCGGAAGCACTGGATATGTTAAATGCCATGAATACGGGACACGACGGATCCCTGTCCACCGGCCATGCCAACAGCTGTTATGACATGTTAAGCCGGTTAGAAACCATGGTGTTACAGGGAAATGCCGGATTACCGCTGGCGGCAATCCGACAGAAAATTGCATCCTCTTTGGATGTGATTGTGCATTTGGGGAAAATAGGGGCAAAGCGCCGTGTTATGGAAATCTGTGAAATGGACGGGGTAGAAAATGGAGAATACCGATTGCGTACCTTGTTTTGCTTGCAGAATGGTGTATTGCGCCGTATGGAGCCTGCGTTAAAGCATGGTTATAAGTTAAAGCTGTATGGAGAAGAACGGGATGAAACGGGAAAAAATGAAACGGAACAAAGCAGGCCTCCCAGAACCTTTGGACTGGCTGGAGCCAGAGAGCCCACTACAGAGCCGTCAGCATCAAGAGACACGGAAGAAGAAGGAGAAGAAAAAGAGTCTTCGGATGGAACCAAGTCTGGTGCAGACACAGGAAACGGATCTGTTTAAACTGGAGAGCGGGACACAAAAGAGAACGAAAAAAAGAAGGAAACCTGGGTTGCAGGAACGGACGCAGCAGGCACTTCTGAAAAAGTTGGTTATAACCCGCTCCTGTTGTGGAAAGCAGTTTGGCGTAAAACAGGCAGGCAGTGGATTTTTGCTGGGCGCTCCAATTGGATTCTTGATCGGATACATTTTATTCCAGCGGCTGCCGTTTGAATTGGTGTTGCTACTGATTGGCGGTTTGGTTGGTGCCCGTGCTTATCCTGTTTTTCTGATGGAAAAGCGGGAACAGGTTTTTTGCCTGCAGTTTTGTGATTATTTAGATTCTGTCAGTATGTCTCTTGCCTGTGGGCGAAATACCTATGACACCTTTTTAAGTGCCAGTGCAGATATGCAGACACTTTATCCGGAAGATGCACCCATTTGTCTGGCCGGGGAATATATTGCAGGAAATCTAATGGCAGGGGAGCGTCTGGCTACTCTTTTGGAAGCCGTTGCAAAAGAGAACAACTGTGAAGACGTACAAACCTTTGGAAATGTTTATCTGATTTGTGAGCAGGCCGGCGGGAATCTAAAACAGGTGGTGGACCAAAGTCGAACTATGCTGACAGAAAAAATTTCCATTGAGGCGGAAATCAGTGTTTTATTGGCCGGCCCCAAAAACGAACTTTATTTAATGACGGGGATGCCCTTCGTTATCCTGACGGCAATGAAATTATTGTCTACCGATTTATTTACGGCAGAACATCTGGCAATTAACCTGATTGCTTTAGTTTTATTTGCCTTTTCGTTTTTGTTGGGTCGCAAGATGGTGAAAATTAAGGTTTAAGAAGATGGCAATTGCAGGAAAAGTATTGGTATTACTTTTGGCAACCGGCTTTTGTTTTCTGGACCTTTTTCTGTTTTTAAAACGGAGAAAGACAGGATGGAAAACAACCGGCTTAAAACAATTTATTTTAGAAGACCTTTTTTTCTTGGGAGAGGGACTTCACAGAAAAATTCCATGGAAAGAAAAGCAGGATGCGCAGCGAAAGCGCTGCCTGCGGGAACTATATTCCCCATTACAGGCAGAAGAAATTAACCAAAGTGCAGCTGCTGCCCCAGCAACGTATTTATTGTTAGGGATGCCTGTTTTGTTTCTTTTGCTTTTCTTTTCGGAAGATGTACTGCTGTTTCTGTTAGAACTTTTATTACTTGGGTTTCTTTGTTGCTATTTTGATTTTTGGTTAAAGCAGACCATAACAAAACGGCATGAAGAAATGGAAGCAGCCTTTGCTTCCATGTTAACCAAACTAGCGCTGATGGTACAGGCGGGAATTACCGCATCGGAAGCCTTTCGCCGTGTAGCTTACTCTGCAGAAGGTTTACTGTATAACGAAATGCAACAAGTCATCAATAATATGAATAACGGTATGAGTATGGAAGAAGCCCTGGATGAATTTGTTCTTCGCTGTCCTTTACGGGAGGGAAAGAAGTTCGCTTCACTTTTTCAACAAAATAGAAGAAAGGGAGGGCCGGACTTTCCAAACAGCCTGAATGAAATGGCACAGCAGGCATGGGAAGAACGGAAAAACAGAGCCAAGGTCAAAGGGGAATTAGCAGATCAAAAATTGTTGGGACCAACGCTGTTAATGTTTATCGGCATTCTGCTGATGATCATGATTCCGGCGTTTGAAAATTTATTTTGACAGAAGGTAGGAGAAGGCAACATGAAACGAAGATGGCAGATTTTTTTATTGGATCACCGGGGAGAAGTCAACATTGTGGCAATGGTTTTGTTGATTATTGTTGTAATTGCGTTGGTGGCTATTTTTCGGACAGAAATGACCAGCATTATCAGCACGCTCTTTGATAACATCAGAGAGTCCATGGAGTTAACATGACCTCCCGCTCCGGATCGGTTCAGGTGGTAGAGTTCTCTTATGTGCTTCCCATTGCGTTTACTGCGGTGGTTGGATTGCTTTATATGGGCTTTTTACTTTTCTTTTATACTTATTCCGTTTCCGTTGCCGGAAAATATGCGGAACAGGCTTGTTATTTAGCAGAACAGTCGGATCGGATTTACTGGCAACTGAGTACAGACCCGATTGATGAGGAAGACCGACTCGCCCTGGAAAAGGAGCTTGCCGCCAAAATGAAGCAAATGGAAGTGCTTCCGGGCATTTCTTTTCGGACGGCGTTTACAGAAAATCTAGTGGGAACAAAATTTCAGGTAACCATCAGCTGCAGTTATTTCGGGAAGCAGTTATTTTCTGTTGTTTCAGCCAGGACGGCGTATCACCCAAGAGAATTTGCAAAAAATGTGGATTTGGTGGAACAGCTGGCGGAAGAATCGGATCTTCTGAGCCAAATCAAAGAAAAGTACGAACAATATCTGAATAGGGAAAAAGAATATGACAATACGTAAAGCCTATCAGGGCTCGGTTTCGTTATTCCTTGCCATGGTCCTTTTGCCAATTTATTCCTGCGTTTATTTTGTTATTGATGCAGCAAGATATGAAGCGGCCAAGGAAAAGGCGGAAGGAGCGCTTGCTCTTTGTGGAAATGGAGCCCTGAATGATTATGATTTTGTGTTAAAAGAGCTGTATGGATTGTTTGCAATCTCTTCCGGACAGGAGGAAGAAGAACGCTTGCTTGGTAATCTGTTTGGGAATTCGGTGGACGCGTATGGAGCGGGACAGCAGAATATGATCAGCACTTCAGTGAAGAGCTTTTCGCTTTCCTTTCCTGCGGAAGCGTCCCTGGCAAGACCGGAAGTATTGGAACGGTATATGGTGGATTACATGAAATACCGGGCGCCCTATCAATTTGCCAGAGGACTAAGCCAGCAGCTTGCTGTTTTTCGGCAAAGTGCAGAAGCGGCAACGGTATTGGAAAAAAGTCAGGCGTATTATGATGCCCTGTCCGATACGGATAACCGGTTATCTGAAATTGGGAAGACGGTTTCCGGAGAAACCGATGGCTCTGTTGCAGCAGAAAAGGAAAAAATTTCTGCTTTGCAGAAAACCATAGAGCCGCTTCGCAAAGCATTAAAGGGAACCTCCGGGGAAGCAGAAGAGTGGAAATCTGCCATTGAAAAAATGGAAGACGGAGAACTGAAAACGCTGCTTTCCGGAAATTACCAGGATGCGGCCGGTGCGTTATCAGAAGACGGCTTGCAGGTGTTTTCTGATCTTTTACAGGATGACTTAAACAAGCTGCAGGAGTATGAAGCCCAAAAAACGCAAAGTGCAGAGCAGGCAGAAGGAGATGCGCAAACAGAAGAGGGCGACCAGCAATTTCCAGTTTTGGGATATCCCACAGATCCGGTTTACCGGTATTTGTTATCTGCTTCCAGCAGCAATGCTTCAGAAGAGAGCAAAGCCTCTGCAAAGGAAACGAAGGCCGCGTTGCAGGGAATAACAGACACGACGCTTTCTGTTTTCTATGAAAATGTGGCAGCGCTTTCTGTTTCAGAACAGCTGGGAAGTGTGGCGGCAACCATAGATGCTTTGGGAGAAACAGGGGATGCGCCGGACTTGTCTACAGTGGAAGGAATCAGTTTACAACAGTTAAGTAGTATTAAACAGCTGTTTTCTGACATGGAAACCGCGCTTAAAAATCAGTTGGAAAACTGTTATGTAGAAGAATTTTTGACAGAGCAATTCAGTTGTTATGCTACAGGGGACCAGGCGGAGAATTTATCCGGAAGCGTATTTTCGGAAAGTCCACTGTTTCGGGGCGAGTTAGAGTACATTCTTTTTGGAAAGGACTCCCTGCAAGCCAATGTGGCATTGTATACCAATTTACTGTTTGCCTGCCGCTTACTCTTCAATTGCATTTATGCGTTTGGCAACGCAAAAATGCGCAGTGAGGCCCTTACGGTGGCAACGGCGTTGGCCGGATGGACCGGCATCGGAATTACGGCCGCACAGAATTTGCTGTTACTTTTGTGGGCCGGCGGGGAATCCGTCCTGGACGTTGCCACGCTGTGCAAGGGCGGTGCGGTACCGCTGTTTAAAAACGCGTCCACGTGGACGCTCAGTTTAAACGGCGCAGGTCGCACCTTAGCAGAAGGGGCCACAAAGTATGCCAGCAAACAAATAGATGATGTGTTTGCCTTAATAGAGCAAACAGCAGATGACCAATTGGAAGAAATTACCGGGGCAGCGGAAAACTATTTTCGACAGACAGCGGAAGGCGCCGCCGAAAGCGTAACCAACTTAATTGTGACACCAATAGAAGCACAACTAACCAGTCTGATTGGAAACAGAACGGCTGCCTACGCCGGAAAAAGCAAGGAGCAAATACGCCAGATGTTACAGGACGCTGTGGACTCAGTAGAAGGAAATAGTGCTGCTGTAACGCTGGGAAAGCAATTGTTTACCCAATATTGCTTAGAGGAGCTGACAGAAGAGGTCTATCAATATTATGAACCTCTTTTATCTACAGAAGATGCCCTGTCCGAAGCAGCCGTTTCGGCCTTAGAAAAAGCTTTGGCCAATTTATATGAGAAGCTGTTTTCTGCAATTGAAAATGAAATAAATCAAAAAGTGACGGAAGCAGAAAACCAGCTTCATCAGGTGGTAAGCGGTGCCAAAGAGAACGTCAAAAACCAAACGGTGGCGGTTATTAACCGTTATGCAGAACAACTGGGCTCCTTTCTGGGGACCGGAAGCGGAACGACCTCAGCGTCCGTTTCCGGCTCTTCCGGACTGGCGTTTTCCTATCAGGATTATTTAAAAGTGATTACCTTTGTCAGATTGCAAAGCAACTCCGGCAAAAGAGGAATGCTGACTCGCAGTGCCAAGGTAATGCAGGCCCGTGTGGCGGCAAAAGAAAATTCTTTTAATATCACGCAAACGTATACGGCCGTGCGGCTGAAAGCGGAAGTCCGGGTTTCGTCTTATACCATAAAGGAGGAAAAAGAGTATGCCTATTAAACAATGGTTGATTTTTGGTTTTCTTCTAGTAGCACTCTTATTCGGGTCCTCCTGTGGCAAAGAAACGAAGGAAGTGCGTGGGGAAAGTGCAAAGAAAGAAACAGAAACGGGAATTGCACAAGTTTCCTCTTTTTCCATTCCAATTCCTGCCGGATGGGAAGAAAAAGGAAATAAGGACAAGCTTTATGAAGAAGAACTACAGTCGCTGACCTTTTTATTAATTGGAGCAGAGGGTTCTTTAGAAGAAGCGTTGCCACAGGACTTAGCGTTATTTTTCAGCACCGGATTTTATGCAAATCAAACGGAAGTAGTGCCGGAAGAAAGGAAAGAGACCCTGCAGTCCGGAAGAATTGAAAATGGGAGATTGAACGAAACCTGGTATTATTGCGGGTTTAATTTGGAAAACGAGCGGGGTTTCTTTGTTTATGTGGCAAAGGATCCAGGAGAAAGGGAGCGCTTGATACAATATGCGGAAACTTCTTATCAGGGACTGGCGCGCTTCTGATTGTGGCTCATATAGTGTGGAAGGCGCTTTCAGTATTACCATTTTTACGGTTTGTATCCTTGCCGCATTCTCTATTCTTTCCATTATTCGTGTGGAACTGGAAGTACAGGATGCCATCAATCAGACGGCAATCGAACTTTCACAATATACGTATGCCGTAGGAAAAGTGATTCCACTGTCCGATACAGAAAACGATGCAACGGATCTAAGTGGAACCCTGCAAAGTATTTTTATGGATCAGGCACGGGAAGCGGCGGCAGAAGGAGTGGGTGCTCCGTTGGCCAAAAGTTTAGCCAAAAAGCATTTTTCCCGTACGGAATGGGAATCCTGGCTGCAGGAGCAGGGAATTGAAGGAGGATATGCAGCCTTTGATTTTTCCGGGACCAGTATTTTAGGAGACGGGAAAACCATTTCCATTGTGGTCACCTATCCATTACAGGTGCAGACGTATGGCTTGTTTTCCAAGCAACTTACCATTTGTCAGACTGCGGAAACCCTTGCACTTTTGCCGGAAAACGCGTCTTTACTGGAAGCGTTGCGCAATCAGCAGGGGGAAGAAACAGAGGAGTCTATTTGGAAAAGCTCCAATTTTATTCGTGGCCGGTATTTTATCAATCAGTTGAAATCAGAAAATGCCGGGCAGGCTGTGGCATCCGGCGTTGGCATTGATTTTTATGATGCCGGAAACGCTGTTTACCAGGAGGCGTATTCCATTAATTTGTTTTCTTCCACGTACAGTACTTGTAGCGGGGACGTGGCGGAGATTTCATCTTATTCCTTAAACCAGGAAGCCACGGAAAAGCAGATACAGCAATATGCTAACCGGTTGGAAAAGGATATCCTGGCCTTGAATGGAACCATTTTAATGGAGAGCGGGCAAGAACAAGAGGCGGTTCCTGCAAAACGGAAAATACTGCTTTTGATTTTGCCGGAGGAGTGCCAAAAAAACGAAACCATGCAGACCGGTTTACAACAAATAAAAGCGGACCTGCAGAAGCAGGGAACGGAAGTGGAATATCGGTATGAGCAGGAGGCCTTATAGATGATAATTCTGGAATTAATGCGCCTGGTTCTTTTGACCACGCTGCTCTGCCTGATTGCGCTTACGGATATACAGACTCGCCTGATACCAAAAGATCTCTTACTGGAAATGGTAGTAGTAGAAGTTGGGTATCTCCTTTTAAATTGTTTTTTTAAAACGCCGGAAACCAAACTGTATCAAATCTTATATCCGCCATTAGCAGGCCTTTTGGCAGCTGCCTTTCTTTGTCTTTGTTGCCGAATTTTGGCCAAAGACGGCATTGGTGGCGGAGATTTGAAATTATTGCTGGTTTTGGGGTTCTGTTATGAATTGTCAGATTTCCTTGGCGCATTAGCAGTGACGGCGTTGCTTTCCCTTGGCGTGGGAGCAGTTCTCCTTTTACGTAAAAAAATAGAAAAAGAAGCCACGCTTCCTTTTGCACCGTTTTTGGCTATCGGTGTTATGGTGGAAACCATTCTACAATTGGTGAAGTTATTATGAAAAGAATAGTTCCTTTTGTTTTGCTGTTCTGCCTTTGCGCTGGTGGTTGGGCTAAATTTATTTATACCCAGGTAAATGCAAGTGCACGCTTTAACCGGCAATGGCAACAGGCAGAAGAGTTGTATGAAAAGAAAATACCGGATGAGGCATTGGAGGCATATCTTTCCTGTCTTTCCATGGAGCCAAAGAACCAAAAAGTTTTGCAACGGGTATCGGAACTGTACCTGCAGTTGAAGCAATACGAAAAAGCAAGAAAAACATGTGAAACGTTAGAGACGGTTTTACCCGGCGATGCAGACAATCTCCTTCTTTGGGCAGACACGTTTTTAGCAGAGAATCGGTATGCAGACGCGGTTTCTGTCTTAGAAAAAGGAGATGCCAAATCGCTCCAGGACAAAATGCGGGAAATTAAGGGGCAATATGTTTTAAGTTATGTGCCTCTTTCCTCTTTTCAAGACTGGTGTGGCGCTGGTGCACAGAGGGTGGCGTCCGTCATCACGGATTCCGGAACGGCAGCGATATACACGGCTTCCGGGCGACGGCTGTTTAGTGGAGAAATCTCCTGGGCCGGCGGACCGGCAGAAGACGGATCTTTGTATCCGGTGTGCCAGGAGGGGCAATTCCTTTTTGTAGATGCAGATGGAAACCGGCGGTTGGTGCCGGAACAACTGGTAAGCTCCCTTGGTCCAATGGTATCCGGCTACGCGCCGGTTTCCTTTGACGGCGCATTCGGTTATATGGATGCAGAACTGCATCTGCAGGAAATGCACTATGCCAAAACGTACGCCTTCCAGGAAGGATATGCTTTGGCGCAACAGGACGGCGGGCTGGTTCTTTTGGACAGTAACCTCCAAGTGGTTCGCTCCTGTCCGTTTTCTTCCGTGGTAGAGGATCCTTATGGATTTTCTTCCACCTACGGTGTCATTATCGGCAATAACAATGGTCTTTGGTCCTTGTATGGACCGGACGGAGAAGCACTGACTTCTTTTTCAGCAGAAGAAATTCGGTTACCACAGGAGCGAAACGGGTTATTGGCGTTTCGTCAGGACTCTCTTTGGGGGTTTACGGACCAGCAGGGAAATGTGGTAATCCAGCCGTCCTTTGCGGACGCAAAATCCTTTTCGGAAGGCTACGCCGCAGTCAAAATCGGAGACAAGTGGGGCTATATTGATGAAACCGGTACATCGGTTATAGATCCTGTCTTTGACGAAGCCGGCCCAATTTCCAAAGAGGGAACCGCCTTTGTACGCAATAGCGCCGGTGTTAATTTGTTGAAATTAAACTGGTATGAATAAAAAGTAGGAGGATCCACCAAATGAAAGAAAAAGAGAAGATTTACACCGCCAAATTATATTTAGAAAAGCTGGCAAACGGAAGAAACCCGTTAGACGGAAGTGCTCTTCCGGAAGAAGATATTTTAAATAATGTAACCCTGTGCCGTACCTTTATTTATGTAGCAGATCTGCTGGAGCAGATTTTGGAAAACGGGGGTCTGGTTGGGAAGGTACCTAATGCCAAAAAGGCGCCCTTTTCCATCTCAGAAGAAGAGCGCATGGAAATTGATATTACGGAAAAGCCGGTTGGGGTTTCTCAATTGGCAGATCGAATTAATGCGGTATTGGATCCGCATGTAAAAGCCCTTCCGGTTGCACAAATTACGAAGTGGTTAGAAGCAGAGGGCTTATTAAGGACAGAAATACAAAATCAGGAGCGGGTAAAGTACGCTACTGAAGAAGGGAATGCCTTAGGCATTCTTACAGAAGAACGGATTAGTCATACCGGACACCGGTACCGGAAAAACTTTTATGATGCGGCAGCACAAGCGTATGTGATTGCCAACTTGGAACAGATTGCAACCTTTGCCGGCTAACACCCCCGCCAGGCAAAGTGCAATACAGCGGTAAGAAAGACCGCAAAAAAGCATCTCTTCAAAAAGGCCTTGACCTGGGAAGAGATGCTTTTCTTTATGAGATTTGTTTTTCTGTTTGCTTAGGGTACCAATTTGGAATGACCGCTTTGGAATCAGCTGTTTGCATACAGGGAAAGCGCTTTTTGCATGACTGTGTTGGCAACCGGAATGGCATTGGTTAAACCGTAACCACCGGAATTTTCCAGAACAACAACAATGCAAAGCGGAAGGTCATCCCGTTGGGAATATCCGGCAAACCAGGTATGCGGATTTCCGTTGGAAACCTGGGCTGTACCGGTCTTACCGCACATTTCCAAATTCGGGAACTTACTGTCCTTGTAGTAATCCGTAACATTGGAACGCAGGAGATCATTCAGCTTGCGGGCAATATTGGAACTGCAATAGGAAAGGTTGCCGCCACGGGATCCGTAAATTAAAGTCGGATTCGGGGTAACGCCGGTTTTATTGGCAATGGCGCCAAGAATGGTAATTTCATGGCATGGATTTACCATGGTGGTGTACTGGCCAATCCCGGCCCAGGCGCGGTCAATGTCATAGGCATCAGACAGGTCAAACGTGCTGGAAGCACACTTGATGCCGTTAACTTCAATGGTTTTACCAAAGCCAAATTCCTTGGCTGTGGACATCATTTCATCATTGGTTAACAGATTGCAGGCAATTTGTGCAAACTCTGTGTTACACGAGCGATTCAGCCCTTGTTTAAAGGTAACGGTACCATGGGTGCTGTTACACTTTACTTTACTGCCGCTTTTCGTGGTAAAGTAACCGGGACAGGTGAAGGTCATACTTTCAATGTTGCTGACATTTTCCAGGGCGCAAGCGCTGGTGATGATCTTAAAAGTGGAACCCGGTGTATAGGTGCCGCTGAAGAAGCGGTTCATATAAATGGCTTTGTAATTGTCCGAAGAATCATCAATGTCATCCGGTTTATTGGCTGGATCATAGGTTGGTGTGGAAACGGCACAAAGAATTTCACCGGTTTTGTAGTTATAAACGCCGATACAACCTTTGTAGTTGCCAAGTGCTTTATAGGCAGTAACAGAAAGTTCCGCGTCTATGGTCAGCGTCAGGTCATTTTTTTTGCTGTCAGAGGCATACAATCCGTTAATCAGATTATATCCGGTTAATTGGGAACGAAAGGCGGTTTGTGCACCGGTGGAAATAAAGCCTTCGGAGTCTCCGACTACGTGCAGAGTGGCTTTTCGGATTGCGGAATCGGCATTGTAAGTTCGTTCCCCGTTCTTGGTGGAAACCAAAACCGTTCCGTTTCGGTCATAAATGGAACCGGAACTGGTAACCATGTGTTTGTTGTATGGCTGGCTGACCCATGTTTTAGCCTGAATCAGCATGGTAAAAAGCAATACAATTATGGCAACGGCAAAGATGCCGCCGATGGCGTAGAGCCATTTGGAGCGTTTGAAAATTCGGTTCATGCTTTTCGCTTCCCTCCTTTTGCCCAGGTGCGGTTGTCTGCCGCCTTAATAAAGGCAAGCATGGCCCAGCAGGAAACCATACTGGTTCCGCCGTGGCTGATGAATGGAAGCGTAACACCGGTGAATGGCAGGAAGTCCATAACACCGAAGGTATGTAAGGCAGCCTGGAACAGAATCAGGGTTCCGGCTGCGCAGGTAGCAATGGAGTAGAATGCGCTGGAAGAACCATTTGCATTCCGGATGGCGTGAATAAAAATTAACAGGTAACAGATCAGAACTAAGAATCCAATCAGCATGCCAAATTCTTCGCAGACAATACCAAAAGCAAGGTCTTCAATAGCGGCGGCAATTTTACGAAGGTAACCGTTGCCGATGCCCATGCCGGCAAGTCCGCCACTGACAGCGTACGTCATAGCGTGGGTTTGCTGGAAGCCTTTGCCGTAAACGTCATCCCAAACGTGGCGATATGTGGCAAAACGACTCATAACGTAGTCTGAACGGAGCAGCACAACCATGGCTGCGGCCAGGCCGGCGCCAACAACAATGAAGAGTACCGTACGGATATCACCGGATCGCATAAAGGCCAGAACCAGGAATGCGGAGAAGAAAATTAATGCAGTACCCAGGTCCTTCATCAGGAACAACAGGCCAATGCAGACAACGGCAAAGATAATGTAATGCCAAATATGTTTGCTGGTTTGCAATTTTTCCAGCGAGGCAGCACCAACAAAAACAAACGGAATTTTTACGATTTCCGAGGGTTGGAATGAAATGGAGCCAATGGTTACCCAGTTATAAGCACCATATTTGTAGCTGGCAAAGACCAATCCGAAAACCAGAAGGGCAATGGCAAAAATTTCCATGGGAAGAATATATTTGTCTGCTCGGTCTACATCCGACAAAATCCAGAGCAATCCGATATAGCCGGCAAAGCCTAAGAGAACGGCCAAAAACTGTGTCAGTAGGGAGCTGGTGCTTTGGCAGGCGTTCAGGGCAAGACCGATTCCGGTTAGGAAAAAGGCAATAATTTCTAATCCCATGCTGTGTTTTTTCAAAATCAGGGAAGAGACAATGGCATAGGCCCACTCCAAAGCCAAAAAGGCAATAAAGACCGTTCCGGCACCTAAATTCTGGCCAATGGTGGTCAGTGCTTCACTCAGAGAGACAATCTGAGCGAAGGACAGAATCTGGAACAGGGTCAGAATGGTCATGGCCGGAATCCATCGTGGACCGCTCATTTGGCTCACCTCACTTTAGTAATCAATTTTGAAAGATTCAGAAGAAAAATTAAGAATAAGGATCATTAAATTTAATGGTATATCCGCAGATTTCAATGATGTCACTGTCAAAGAGCGGCGTGGGGGCAAAGATTTCTTCCCCATTTACCAGGGTTCCGGCTTGTGAACCGGTGTCTTCAATAATCCATTTGCCGTGTTCGTTGCGGCGGACAACGGCATGATACCGGGAAACAACCGGGCGATCAATTCGGATATCTGCGTCGGAAGCACGGCCAATGACCACTTTGTTCATCCGGTCAAGAGACATGATTTCTCCGGTGATGCAGTTTTCCAGGTTGCAGGACTCTTTTAGTTCATTTGCCATTTGCGGAATGATGATGTCTCCATTGTTACGGTCATCATAGGCAAAGGCATCCGGAGCCGCCGGTTTATTGTAATTTCTGGGTAGATTTTCTTTGGTATATTCTGCTTCTAAAGGTAATTCTTCAAAAAATTTGAAAACGGCGTTGCCAAAGACAACGATATCCCCGTTTTCCAGGTATTTCCGGCCAATGACGCGGTCTTTGTTGACTAGGGTGCCGGTCTTGCTGTTGGTATCAAACAGAATCCACTTCCCGTTCCGTTTGGTAATAACGGCGTGGAAACGAGATACCGTATTGTAATTTAAAACGATATCACAGGTATTGCTTCGGCCAATAGACGTTTCTGCTGTTTTCAGCGGCATACGGTCTCGGTTGGCGGCATTAATCAGATATCCGATGGTGCCGGTATTTCGGTTGTTCTGAGACAGTACATAAGCGCAAATGGCTACCAGCGCCAAAGCCAGTAAAGGAAGAATCCAACGGCTGACGGAAATGATAGAGGACACGTATTTCACCCCTTTTTAATGGAAATGAACTTCGTCAAAAATTATATAGAATCTACTGTCTAAAATCAAGAAAACCGCGTCCTTCTTTGCTTTTTTTGCAGGGTGTCCTTGCTTTTTAAAACACAGTTTGCTAAAATTAAACCGACATATAGCATAGGCTGCGGCAGATTTGTCTGCAGCAACGGAGTTATTGTAAAACTTAGGAGACTAAAAGAGGGGATTATCAAATGATTACTTCCGGATTATTTTTAATTGTATTCATCATTCTTCTGTGCATGGTAGGCGTAGGGTTGATTGCCGCTCTTTGCGGAATTCTCTTCGCTTATACCGGCCGTTCCATGAGCTATGACCGTTCTGCAAAGAAGATGGCCAAGGCGGGAAATAACGCAACGGACGCAGAATAATCTGCAAAAAGCAAACCCGGAGCTCGCTTGCAAAACAAGCGGGCTCTTTTTGCCGATACAGGGCATTTTGAATCAGGAAAGGAAACTATCATGTCAAATGATTTTTACGCCATGCTTTCCCGCATGAAATACATTGATCGCTGGGCGCTGATGCGAAACACGGAATCGGAAAGCTTAATGCAGCACTCCTTTGAAGTGGCGCTGCTTGCCCACGCTTTGGCCACCATCAGCAATGCACGCTGCGGGACCGCCCTGGACGCGGACAAGGCGGCTGTCATCGGCCTGTTTCATGATGCTTCAGAAATTCTGACCGGCGACATGCCGACGCCGGTCAAATATTACAGTGAGGAAATCCGTCACGCCTACAAGGACGTAGAGAAGATTGCCACAGAAAAACTGATTGGCATGCTGCCGGAAGATTTACAGCCGCAGTACCGGGATGTTATGGTCCCGCAGCCGGAAGACCGGGAGCTTTGGAAGCTGGTCAAAGCGGCGGACAAGCTCAGCGCCCTGATAAAGTGCGTGGAAGAGGAAAAAGCCGGCAATCAGGAATTTTTAAAGGCCAGAGAAGCAACGGAAGAGGCCATTCACAAACTGGATTGTCCTTCTGCGGAACTCTTTTTAACGGAGTTCCTGCCAAGTTATTTGCTGACTTTAGATCAACTGAAATAGGAGGACGGACATGGCATACAGCTGTGATTACTGCATGAATTTCCAGTGGGATGAGGAACTGGAAGAGGACGTTTGCTCCGTGGATATGGATGAAGACGAATACGTCCGTCTGTTAGAGCACCATTATAAAGAGTGCCCGTATTTCCGTGCCGGAGATGAATATACCATTACGCGGAAACAGAATTAGCCCTTATTTATTTTTAAGTTGTTTTCGGTATGGTAAACTCCAGAAAACAAAAAGGGGAGGCTATCTTATGAGACTTTTGCTTGCGGAAGATGAACATATGCTGTCAGATGCACTGGTTACCATGCTGACACACAGCAACTATTCTGTAGATGCCGTTTATGATGGTCAGGATGCGCTTGACTATCTGCGCACCGGAGATTATGACGGTGCCATTTTGGATATCATGATGCCGAAAATGGACGGCGTAACCGTAGTCAAAAAAATTCGCGAGGAAGGATTTACCCTTCCCATTCTGCTCCTGACAGCCAAAAGCCAGGATGATGACGTGGTTGCCGGTCTGGACGCCGGGGCGGACGACTACCTAACCAAACCGTTTAAAATTAATATTCTTTTGGCCCGCATCCGCGCCATGACCAGACGGCAACCGGAGCTGAGCAACACGGTGCTGCAATTCGGCGATTTACAGCTAAATCGCTCTGACTACGAATTAAGCGGGCCGGAAAGTGCCGTCAAATTGGCCAACAAGGAATTCCAGATGATGGAAATGCTGATGGACCATCCGGGCCAGGTTATTCCGACCGAACGCTTCCTGGAAAAAATCTGGGGCTATGACTCTGATGCAGAAATTAACGTAGTTTGGGTTTATATCTCTACCCTGCGGAAAAAATTAGCCGCCCTGGGAACCCATGTAAACATTAAAGCAGCGCGCGGTGTCGGATATTCTCTGGAGGAACAAAAATGATTGCCGGACTGCGCAAACGATTTATTGCCATTGCAACGCTGTCTATTATGCTGGTACTGGGTGTGCTGATGATTACGGTCGACCTTGCCAACTTTGGCAGCATTGAAGATGAAGCGGATAAAACATTGGACAGCCTGATTGTATCCAATGTGTTTTCTAACGGAATGCCGCTTCCGTCCTCTTCTTCCGACGGAGAAGAACCGGTCTATGAGGAAGATCCGGCAGAAGAGGAGAACGAAGCCAAAAGCAGCTTCTTTGGAGCGGCCATTCAGGCGGGCGGAAAATCAAGCACAACGGATTATAAATCCCATTATTTTTCGGTCAGTATAGGCTCTGACGGGAACTATCAGGTTTTCCTGGCAAACGAAACGGATCTAACCTCTGCCCAAGCCATTCAGCTTGCCAAACTTGCCGCTTCCGGGAAGAAAAGTAAAGGATACGTTTCTACCTATCGCTATGTTTTGGTTTCCCGTGGAGGCGAATTGCAATGTTATTTCCTGGATTGTACCGCCTCCATGCAAAATGGCATGGCGTTCTGCGTTATTACTACCATTGTGTTCCTGGCAGGGGTTCTGGTCTTTTTCCTTTTGGTTTGCCTGCTGTCCCGCAGCGTTTTTTATCCGGTAGAGGAAAGCTACAAAAAGCAGAAATCCTTTATTACCAATGCCGGGCATGAATTGAAAACGCCGCTTGCCATTATTGATTCCTGTACGGAAGTCATAGAAATGGAAAATGGGGAAACCAAGTGGACCGAAGGAATTCATACGCAGGTAGAACGGCTGTCCCTGATGACACAGGAACTGATTACCATGGCTAAGTTTGAAGAGAATGACCAGGACCTGGAGCGGGCTGTCTTTAATTTATCGGAAGCATTTAACGATGTCATAAAACCATTTTCCTTAATGGCAGAAGAACAGGGTTTCCTGTTGCACACTATGGTAACGGATAATGTTTTAGTTTACGGAAACGAACGCTCTCTGCGGCAGATTATTTCCATTTTGGCAGACAATGCCATCAAATATGCCAAACCGGGCACCACCATTATTCTGGGGGTTGCCAATCAGCGGCATAAGGTGCAGATCTTCAGCAAAAACGACACGCTGGATCCCATTACACCGGGACAGCATAGGGAATACTTTGATCGTTTTTATCGTGGAGATACCTCGCACAGCAGCGAAAAGAAGGGCTACGGAATTGGCCTGAGTATGGCGCAGACCGTGGTTCGGGCGCATGGCGGAGCCATTACCGCACAAAGTGACGACGGAACCGCACTGCTTATCATAGCGCAGATGCCGGATGGCCTGAACGGACGGGAAGCTTCCAAACAGGCTGCTGAATGGCGGAAGGAACACCCGGTGGCATCCGACATTTCCTTTACGGATGTGGAAGAGGTTCCGGAAGAACCTGCAGAGGATACCACAAAGGAGATAGAAGATACTTCAAAAGAGAGCCTGTAACCAGGCTCTCTTTTTTGTTATAATGAAAAAGACTTTAAAGTGGAAAGGAAGATACCACCTATGTATGTTGTTTGTTTAGATATGGAAGGTGTTCTGGTACCGGAAATCTGGATTGCCTTTGCCGAAGAAACCGGAATTCCGGAGTTGAAACGCACCACGCGGGATGAACCGGACTATGACAAACTGATGAAGTATCGCTTGCAAATTTTAAAGGAGCATGGATTGGGCCTGAAAGAAATTCAGGAGGTTATTTCCAGGATTGACCCAATTCCGGGTGCCAAAGAGTTTATGGACAAACTGCGTGACAAGACCCAGGTTATTATTTTGTCCGATACCTTTGAACAGTTTGCAGCACCGTTGATGAAAAAGCTGGGCATGCCCACCATTTTCTGCAACACCCTGGAAGTGGCTGAAGACGGAGAAATTACGGATTACAAAATGCGTTGTACCCCGTCTAAACTGACGACGGTAAAATGTTTACAGGCTTGTGGTTTTGATACCATTGCCTCCGGAGACAGCTTCAATGACCTTGGTATGATTCAGGCTTCTAAAGCCGGATTCCTGTTCAAGAGCACAGATCAGCTGAAGAAGGATTATCCGGACATTCCGGCCTATGAAGAATATGATGATCTTTACAAGGCTATTTGTGACGTTATTGATGCATAAAGCAATATAGCGGGACAAAGATACATAAACCGAACCTAAAAAAGAGACGGCAAAAAACCGTCTCTTTTTTAATTATGGCTAAACCACGCGGTTTACAATGCAAGCGTACTAAGAAAAGAAAGGGCGGTTTTCTATGAAAAAGATAACCAAGCGAATCCTGGCAGTTTTACTTGCACTTACTATGACAGTGTGCTGCGGATTAACCGCGCTGGCTGCCTCTTCCGGCCAGGGCGGGACGCCACCGGAAAAACCATCCGGGGACAGTAGCTCACAAGGAGATGGCACACCGCCGGATGGAACCGGTGGCGGCGGACAGGCTCCTGGTGGCGGACAAAGCTCCGGCGTAGACAGTTACACTGCCGTAAAAGAATATACCGAAGATGGAACCTATACGGATGAAACCATCAATTCTACCGGAACAGATGAAAACGCCGTTTTGGTATCCGATGGAACACAGGTTTTCAGCGGGGCCAACATTACCAGAACCTCGGAGGATTCTTCTGGGGGAGATAACTCCAGCTTCTATGGTGTTGGCGCCGCAGTCCTGGGAAAGGGCGGCACAACGTATATTACCAAGAGTAATATTACTACGGACTCCGCCGGCGGGGCTGGCGTGTTTGCCTATAGTGACGGCAAAGTGTATGTAGCGGATACCACCATTAACACAACACAGGACACCTCTGGTGGACTGCATGTAGCCGGTGGCGGCACGCTGTATGCGTGGAACGTAACCGCTACCACGCAGGGCAACAGCAGTGCCGCAATTCGCTCTGACCGCGGCGGCGGAACCATGGTCGTGGATGGCGGCACCTACACTTCCAACGGCACCGGATCTCCGGCGGTTTATGTAACGGCTGACGTGGCCATCCACGACGCTACGCTGGTAGCAAACAACTCCGAAGGAATTTGCTTGGAAGGTTTGAACAGCCTGCATTTATATAACAGTGACCTGACCTCCAATATGCCGGAAAATGAACAAAACGATTGCACCTGGAGCGTTATTGTATACCAGAGCATGTCCGGTGACTCCGAAGAAGGAGAGGGCACCTTCCAAATGGACGGTGGCTCCATCACCAGCAAAAATGGCGGCATTTTCTATACCACCAATACCGAAAGTGATTTTGTTATTCGCAATGTAAAAATTACCGCTGCAGATGACTGCGAGTTCTTCCTGAAGTGTACCGGTAACTCAAACCAGCGTGGCTGGGGTTCCTCCGGAAGCAACGGTGCAAATTGTAAATTTACCGCAATCCAACAGGAAATGAACGGTGATATTATTTGGGACAGCATCTCTACACTGGACCTTTTTATGACCGATGGTTCCAAGCTGACAGGTGCAATCCTAGATGACGAAAGCAATGCCGGAAACGGCGGTGATGGTTACGCCAATGTAGCCATTGATCAGAATTCCATCTGGGTTGTTACCGGAAACAGCACCGTTACGAATCTGTACAATAGTGGCAAGATTGTGGACGCTAAAGGAAAGACCGTTACCATTCAGGGGAAAGACGGGACCGTTTATGTAAAAGGCGATTCCGATTATACCGTTACCGTTACCGGCACGTACGGCGAATATGCCGATTGCACCACAGAAGCAGGAACCTTGACTTCCTGGACTGAATATAGCGTAGATCGCCCGTCCGAATTGGGTGAAGCGGAAACTACCGCCGAAGAGGAAGAGGAAAGCAAGGATTTTCCTGCCTGGGCTAAAGCTCTGATTGTTGGTCTGTCTGCCGTTGTCATCGTTGCCGGAACAACCGCATTTGTACTGAATAAGAAGAAAAAAGACTCTGCGGCATCTTAAGGAAAAAATCCTCCCTCTTTTGGGCGAGTCAGCACATTTCTTTTCCATAGAAAACATGATAAAATGAAGGCACTTGGAAAAGGAGGCAATACTGTGAAAGTATCACTCAACCCGAATGCAGAAATAGTGGCTGTTGTAAAAGAAGGCTTGAAACGAACTGGCGGGTATTGTCCCTGCCGGAGAGAGCAAACGGAAGATACGAAATGCATTTGCAAGGAATTTCGACAGCAAATGGCAGACCCGGAGTTTGAAGGCTTTTGTCACTGTATGCTGTATTACAAAAGTAAGGAGGACTGAAGATGTCCAAAGAAGTAGAAATTACCAAAGAGAACTATAAAACAGAGGTGGCAACCTCGGAAAAGCCAGTCCTGTTGGATTTCTGGGCAACCTGGTGCGGACCCTGCCAAATGGTGGCTCCCATTATAGAGGAAATTGCGGAAGAGCATGAAGAAATCAAAGTGGGAAAGGTCAATGTGGATGAACAGCCCTATTTGGCACAGCTGTTTGGTATTGAAGCCATCCCGACTATCGTTATGATGAAAGACGGCCAGGCCGTTCAGGCGCTGTTTGGATACCAGACAAAAGAGCAATTGGAAACTTTTATTAAGACCACTGCCTAAAAAATAAAAAGGGGAGTAACAGCAAATGGTTGCGGTTACTCCCTTTTCGTTTTTGCAGAGTTTTAGAAAAAAGAAAAAGGACGGTGAAAAACCGTCCTTTGGTGGTCGAGGCGACTGGACTCGAACCAGCGGCATCTTGGTCCCAAACCAAGCGCGATACCAAACTTCGCCACGCCTCGATAGCTAAGACATTATAACAAAGGCTGCAAAGGATGTCAACTCAGGAAAACTGTTGTATAATGAGCTTCATTAGGAGGTTTTTCTATGCAAAGATCCAGTGGAATTTTGTTGCCGATTTCCGCACTGCCGTCCCCGTATGGGGTTGGCACCTTGGGAAAATCGGCGTATGAGTTTGCCACTTTTTTAAAAGACGCCGGGCAGCGCTACTGGCAGGTGCTTCCGCTTGGGCCGACCGGCCTGGGGGACAGTCCCTATACCAGTTTTTCCACGTTTGCCGGGAACCCGTATTTCATAGACCTTGATTTACTGATAGAAGAAGGTTTGCTGGAGCGGGCGTATGTAGAACAGTTTGACTGGGGGAAAGACCCGGAGCATGTGGATTATGCAGCGCTCCGTGCAAACCGGTTTACCGTATTGCGGAAAGCCTGTGAAGTAGGCTTTCCACGCCAGGAAAACGAAGTAAGGCAGTTTGCTGAAGAGCAAAAATGGTTGCCGGATTATGCTTTGTTTATGGCGGCAAGAGACTATTTCGGAGATGGCGCCTGGCAGGATTGGCCGGATGAAGGCCTGCGGAAGCGCACCCCGGAAGCGCTGAAAAAGTACCGGGAACTGCTGAAAGAGGACATTCGCTTTTACACCTATGTACAGTATCTGTTTTTTAAACAGTGGACCGCTTTAAAAAGATATGTAAACAACCTTGGCATTCATATCATCGGCGATGTACCAATCTACGTTGCCATGGATTCTGCGGACACCTGGCGGGAACCGCAATTCTTTGCTTTTGGAGAAGACCTGGTTCCAAAAGAAGTAGCCGGCGTGCCGCCAGACTATTTTTCAGAAGAGGGCCAGCTCTGGGGAAATCCACTATATGACTGGGATGCCATGAAAGCAGATGGCTATGGCTGGTGGATTCGCCGCATGGAAGGCGCCAGGCAGCTTTATGATATGGTTCGGATTGATCATTTCCGTGCGTTTGAAAGCTACTGGGCCGTTCCATTCGGCGCCGCCAGCGCAAAGACCGGCACATGGCACAAGGGCCCGGGAATGGATCTGCTCCGCGTATTGCGAGACTGGTTCTATGATTTAGATTATATTGCGGAAGATTTAGGTATCCTGACCCCTGCGGTTACCGATTTGCTGGAGCAGACCGGATTCCCGGGCATGAACGTGCTGCAGTTTGCTTTCTCTGCAGACGGCTCGTCCAAGTACCTGCCGCACCGCATCAAACGGAACAGCGTATGTTACGCGGGAACGCATGACAACAACACTTGCCTTGGCTGGTGGCAGGATCCTGCGGTGCCCCAGGAGGACAAGGACTTCGCCGTCACCTATCTGGGCCTGAACGAACAGGAGGGGCCGGTTTTGGGCCTCCTGCGCGGAGGCCTGCAAAGCCCGGCGGACCTGTTCGTGGCCCAGATGCAGGACTGGCTGCAACTGCCCGGATCCGCTCGCATGAATGTGCCTGGCGTTGCCCTTGGCAACTGGGCCTGGCGCATGCTCCCGGGGGCGGCCACTGCAGCCCTGGCAAAGCAGATTGCAAAGCGTACCAAAATCTATGATCGCTGAATCGCAGAAACGCTTTAAAAAATGACGAAAACAGAGCCTTTCAGGGGCGCTGTTTGTGGGAAAAGCGACAAAATAAAGTGGGTGGATTTTTTTGACGTTGAATAGAAAAATTCCCTATGCTATAATCTCTGCCGTAAACCCAAAAATATATTCACTATTCGGAGGGAATAACACATGGCAAAAAAATACGTTTATCTGTTTACCGAAGGTAATGCAGACATGCGTGAACTCCTTGGTGGTAAAGGTGCAAACCTTGCTGAAATGACCAACATCGGTCTTCCGGTACCACAGGGCTTCACCGTATCTACTGAAGCTTGCACTCAGTATTATGAAGACGGCCGTGAAATCAATGACGAAATCATGGCTCAGATTGAAGACCATATCGTAAAATTGGAAGAAATTACCGGCAAAAAGTTCGGTGACAAGGAAAATCCTCTTCTTGTTTCCGTTCGTTCCGGTGCCCGTGCTTCCATGCCTGGTATGATGGATACCATCCTGAACCTTGGTCTGAACGAAGACGTAGTAGACGTTCTTGCTGAAAAATCCAACAACCCGCGCTGGGCTTGGGACTGCTACAGAAGATTCATCCAGATGTATTCTGACGTAGTTATGGAAGTCGGCAAGAAGTATTTTGAACAGCTGATTGACGAAATGAAAGCCAAGAGAGGCGTTACGCAGGACGTTGAACTGACTGCTGATGACCTGAAAGAACTGGCTTATCAGTTCAAGGCTGAATACAAAGAAAAGATCGGCCAAGACTTCCCGACTGATCCGAAAGAACAGCTCATGGGTGCCGTTAAGGCCGTATTCCGTTCTTGGGATAACCCACGTGCTAACGTATATCGTCGTGACAACGACATCCCGTATTCCTGGGGTACTGCCGTTAACGTACAGGCCATGGCCTTCGGTAACATGGGCGACGATTGCGGTACCGGCGTAGCCTTCACTCGTGACCCGGCTACCGGTGCTAAGGGACTCTTCGGTGAATTCCTGACTAACGCACAGGGCGAAGACGTTGTTGCCGGTGTTCGTACACCAATGCACATCTCCGAAATGGAAGAAAAGTTCCCGGAAGCATTCAAACAGTTTACTGAAGTTTGCTCCATCCTGGAAAAGCACTACAGAGACATGCAGGATATGGAATTTACCGTAGAACACGGCAAACTTTACATGCTGCAGACCAGAAATGGTAAGAGAACTGCACAGGCCGCTCTTAAGATTGCCTGTGACCTGGTTGACGAAGGCATGAGAACCGAACAGGAAGCTGTTCTGATGATTGATCCTCGTAACCTTGACACCCTGCTTCACCCGCAGTTTGATGCTGCTGCACTGAAGGCTTCCACTCCAATCGGTAAGGGCCTTGGCGCTTCTCCGGGTGCTGCTTGTGGTAAGATTGTCTTTACTGCTGAAGATGCAGAAGAATGGAACAACCGTGGCGAAAAGGTTATCCTGGTTCGTCTGGAAACCTCTCCGGAAGACATCACCGGCATGAAGTCCTCTCAGGGCATTCTGACCGTTCGTGGTGGTATGACTTCCCACGCAGCCGTTGTTGCCCGTGGTATGGGTAGCTGCTGCGTATCCGGTTGCTCTGAAATTGTTATGGACGAAGAAAACAAACAGTTCACCCTGGCAGGCAAGACCTTCCACGAAGGTGACGTTATTTCCATTGACGGTTCTACCGGTAACATCTATGACGGTGCAATCCCAACTCAGGATGCCGTTATTGCTGGTGAATTCGGCCGTGTAATGGGCTGGGCTGACAAGTATCGTCAGATGAAGGTTCGCACCAATGCTGATACTCCGGCAGATGCTAAGAAAGCACGCGAACTTGGCGCAGAAGGCATTGGCCTTTGCCGTACAGAGCACATGTTCTTCGAAGCAGACAGAATTGCTGCTTTCCGCGAAATGATTTGCTCCGACACCGCAGAAGAAAGAGAAGCTGCTCTTGAAAAGATCCTGCCGTATCAGCAGGGTGACTTCGAAGCTCTCTATGAAGCTCTGGAAGGTAACCCAGTTACCATCCGTTTCCTGGATCCTCCTCTTCACGAATTCGTTCCGACTGAAGAAGAAGACATCAAAGCACTGGCAGAAGCACAGGGCAAGACCGTGGAACAGATTAAGGCCATTATTCAGGGTCTCCATGAATTTAACCCGATGATGGGTCACCGTGGATGCCGTCTGGCTGTAACCTATCCGGAAATTGCTGTTATGCAGACTAAGGCAGTTATCCGTGCCGCAATCAACGTACAGAAAGCACACGCTGACTGGACTGTTAAGCCGGAAATCATGATTCCGCTGGTTGGTGACGTTAAGGAACTGAAGTATGTTAAGAATGTAGTTGTTAAGACTGCTGATGAAGAAATTGCCGCTTCTGGTGTTAACATTGACTACGAAGTAGGTACCATGATTGAAATTCCTCGTGCAGCTCTGACTGCCGATGAAATTGCTGCCAACGCAGACTTCTTCTGCTTCGGTACCAATGACCTTACCCAGATGACTTACGGCTTCTCCCGTGACGACGCTGGTAAGTTCCTCAACGCTTACTATGATGCCAAGATCTTTGAAAACGATCCGTTTGCAAAGCTTGACCAGGTTGGCGTTGGCAAACTCATGAAGATGGCTCTTGATCTTGGTAAGCCGGTTAATCCGTCCCTGCACTGCGGTATCTGCGGTGAACACGGCGGTGACCCGTCTTCCGTAGAATTCTGCCACGACATCGGACTGGACTATGTTTCCTGCTCTCCGTTCCGTGTGCCGATTGCCCGCCTTGCTGCTGCACAGGCTGCCATCAACAACCCAAGAGACTAATTCCCTCCGGAATTTTAGTTCTTCTGAAACAAACAAAGACCCGACTCTTCGGAGCCGGGTCTTTTTTGTTTTACTTTTGGTACTAGGTAAGAAGGATTTGAATTTTAGAAGAAATTCTCACCGCAATTATAATATCGTTGATTTTTATTCTATATACTGTGCTGTAGAGCAAATGAACACAAGATATCAGATTTTATAGTTGACAAAGTTATAATTACATGATAGAACAAGGAAGAGAGGAGTGATATAATGTCCGTTTTTAGTGAAAGAATGGGAGAATTAATAAGACGGCAGAAGTTAACCCAGAAAGATTTAGCAGCAAAAGCAGGAGTTACAGAATCTGCCATGTCTTATTACGTTAAAGGAGAACGTACACCTAGAAGTGATGTTTTAGCAAGAATAGCCGCTTCGTTAGATACGACGGCCGATTACCTGCTCGGGACAACAGACAATCCTCATCCCGATACGGGATCAAAGGACCTGCAGTATCTACAGCGAAATTTGAGTAAATTGGATGAAGAGCAGTTAAAGAAAGCAGAAAATATACTCAAAGCTGTTTTTGAGGATATTTTTTATGATGAGGAAGAGGAGTGATTTTTGTTGCCAACAAGTTCAAAACCAAATTTTGAAAAGGCTTATGTGAAGGCAAATGAATTTTTGGTTATGTCATCCGTGGTTCAATCTTTCCCTTTTTCTCCCAAAGCATTGGTCAAAGAACAAAGCCCAATTGTTTGCCGTTCATATCGGATGGCAAAAAAGCATGGAGTAGATATCACTGATTTTGGAAGCAAATCTGCTACCATATTTAAGTGTGGAGGGAAGACAATTATTTTTTACAATGAAACGACATCTGAATCACATATAGCCTTTTCTATTCTTCATGAATTTGGCCATGATGTGCTTGGCCACGATTTCACAAAGAAAGATGAAGAAAGCTATCACAAATATGAAGTAGAAGCAAATTTCTTCGCAGCACAACTGCTAATGCCAGAACAAGTAATCAGAGAAATGCAGAGCAGAGGGCGGCGAATTGACAGCCTCTTTTTGCAAACGGCATTTGGAATTTCATCTCAGGCAGCAGACAAACGCATAGAGACATTGGCAAAGAGCAACAGTGAATGGAAAACATGGATTACCAGAAGAAGCTCATTCAAGCACAGCTTATATAAAACTTAAACCAGATGGAACGTTTCATGAAATGCGGATATACGATAACGACCATTATCTTATTAAAGAAATTGCGTATCATCCGGAGCCAATGCTTAACAAGGGCAATAGAAAAGAAAATGTTTTGCATATTCACGAATATCAGAGGGATAATTTCAAAGATCGGAAACCTCGCTTGCTAACATCGGAAGAAATCAAACAGTACAAAAAGTACTTGAAGGGAGTGAAGTTATAATGGTTAATGGTGACGCTAAAGAATTTATCGATGGATTGCACTACGGAGACGAACGCTTCTTCTATTATAATCATTGTAAATATTTTATTCAGGGTTATCTCGTAGACGGTAAGCCGATGCTTATCCTATACATTTTGGAACCGGCGGATAATAATTTTAAATGGTCTGCTTTTTCCGAAAATAAATGTTATCCCGTATCAGACTTTGAAAATGCGCCGATATTCAATGGTAGAACTTTTTGGCAAGTCGAAAAAGAAATAGAGTGGGTAGATAGCTAACCATTGTATATTCTGAAAGTAGATGACAAAAAGAAGACTGAGTATAGCACCCAGTCTTCTTTTTATATGCGTTAGTTTGCATGAAACGTAACGGTATCATACAGGATTCCTGTTAGTGTCATGCCGTCGGCATTTTTCGGAATGCCGGTAATTTTTACTGTACAGGTCTTTTTGTCTGCGCTGATGGTATAAGAGGAATTTGTGATGTGATAGTGGTACCCGGTGTAATTACTGGGCCACAGCGTGGAGATACTGGTAATGCTTTGAAATCTATAGACGGGAGGACTGCCTAACCCGTATATTTTGGATTTCAATCTAAGAGTAGAGTTGTACCGAAACGCTTTTTCTTGAACGATGTTTTCTGAACCGGTGGACTTTACGGATGATTGGCTGTCTTGTGTAGCACCGTCTCGTTTTTGCATTAAAGCATATGGGGCAAAAAAGGGAAAGGTACAATTTGTATCACAAAACAAAGCAAAAAAAGAAGCGCTGCCGGTGGCAACGCTTCTGGGGTCTGTTGTTCAATTTTTAATAAAGAACCTGCCAAAGGGAGATGCGCAGCACGTTGTATTCTTTTGGCAGAACGGCAGCGGCGATTTGGCTTTTGACGATTTTTTCAGCCACTGTTTTTAACTCCGGCTTACTCTTGTACAGAAGCAGACGAAGGGCCGGAAGCTTCCGGCGCAGGGAAGCCGGTAGTCCGTCGGCAAGGGGATTGGTGGAAGTAAAATCAAAACAGACATTGTCCAGCAGGAGGTTAAAATCCAGGTAGTCTAATGACTGTAGGACCTGAAAAAGGGCGGACTGTATGGGCACGTTCTTTAAAAAGCTGTGGAAAATTTGTTGCTCATAGGGCCAAAGGGATTGCTTGGTCAGCGGTGCCTTGCCGACGGACAGGATGACCTGCGCCAGAACGGTTCCGGCCTGCATGGCGTTGGAACTGCCGGACCCGGTTAACGGGTTGGCCATTCCAACGCTGTCCCCGACAGCAGTATATCCTTCCGCAAGGAACATGGTTTGCGGAGAGCCTAACGGAAGCACAAAAGAAGATTTGTTATGATTTTTATCCTGGCTAAGGCCGGGATATTTTTTCTGTAGAATGGGGAAAACGTCCTGTATCATTTCCTGGGTAAGTGGTTTAAAAGAACCGATAAAACAATCCAACCGCTTTCCGTGAACAACTGCTTGAAGGATGACAGGGGTTCCGTTTGGATATACGAAGACTTCCCTGCCGGAAAAAGGCTCAACGCTTGCGAATTGGTAAGAAATGCAATGGACATGGAAAACCGGCTCTTCCGGAGAGTCCTTTGCAACGCCAAGATAATTCGGAAGCTTTGCTTTGATGGGCGAGGAAGCTCCGCAGCAGTCGATGAGTAAATCGCAAAGGACAGACAGACTTTTTCCTTGTTGACGCACTTTCAGGCCGGTGACCCGTCTGCGGTCTACAATGGGTTCCAAGCATTCCGTGTCAAAGCAGAATTTGACGCCGGCGGCCTTGCATTGGGAAGTCAAAAAGGCTTTCAAAAAGCGTTGGTTTACGGAAGCACCGTCCCTGTTTGCTTTTCTGGGCAGCCGTAAGGAACCCAGACCGGAAGGGGAATGCAGAAGGCAGTCCGTAGGAGGAAGGAGTTCTTCCTGTGGCGGCGCCTGCAACCCAGCCTTGGTGAAGTCGGACAGGAAAACTTGGTCATACCAGTTCGGCCCAAGCTGGTCCTGTGCCGATTTTTCATAAATGGTAACATCATATCCGGCCCTGGCCAGCAGGAAGCTACAGGTGAAGGCACCGCACCCGGCGCCGGCAATGATAATTTTTTCCATGTTCTTTTCCCCTTATTTGTAATTTCGGTAAAAGGATCGTAAAACCATTGTAACAGAAAAGGAGGAACGTGGTAAACAGAAGGGCAAGATGATATAATGAGCAAAGAATCACATGAGGGGGTTGTCTTTTATGGCTTATAAAACAGACATTGAAATTGCACAGGAATGCCAAATGAAGCGCATTACGGAAATTGCGGATACGGCTGGCGTGGACGCCAAGTATCTGGAGCAGTACGGGAATTATAAGGCAAAAGTAGATTATCAGTTGCTGAAGGACAAAAAGGATGAGCCGGATGGAAAACTGATTCTGGTAACCGCCATTAACCCGACCCCGGCCGGAGAAGGCAAAACAACCACTACGGTTGGCCTTGCTGACGGTATGCGGCAGTTGGGTAAAAATGTAATAGTGGCATTGCGGGAACCGTCCCTTGGACCGGTTTTTGGTATTAAAGGGGGCGCCGCCGGTGGCGGATATGCCCAGGTAGTACCAATGGAAGATATCAACTTGCACTTTACCGGAGACTTCCACGCCATTGGCGCCGCCAACAACCTGCTGGCCGCCATGCTGGACAACCACATTCAGCAGGGGAACGAACTGGGAATTGACGTAAAGAAGATTACCTGGAAACGGGCAGTAGATATGAATGATCGTCAGCTGCGGCACATTGTGGATGGCCTTGGCGGCCGGATGCAAGGTGTTCCCAGAGAAGACGGTTTTGATATTACCGTAGCATCCGAAGTTATGGCCGTCCTTTGCCTGTCTTCGGACATTACGGACCTGAAAGCCCGTCTTGCCAGAATGATTGTGGCTTATACCTATGACGGAAAGCCGGTTACGGCACATGACTTAAAAGCAGAAGGCGCCATGACCGCGCTGTTGAAGGATGCTTTAAAGCCGAACCTGGTACAGACGCTGGAAGGCACACCGGCCTTTGTTCATGGTGGTCCGTTTGCTAACATTGCCCATGGCTGTAACTCCGTTACCGCCACCAGAATGGCAATGAAGCTTGGGGATTACGCCATTACGGAAGCCGGCTTTGGCGCGGATCTTGGCGCCGAGAAGTTCTTAGACATTAAGTGCCGTATGGCTGGCCTTGTTCCGGATGCCGTGGTTGTTGTGGCCACGGTACGTGCCCTGAAAAACCACGGTGGTGTGGCCAAGGCCGACCTGGACAAAGAAAACCTGCAGGCACTGGAAGCCGGACTTCCAAACCTGCTGCAGCATGTAGACAACATGAAGAACGTATATGGCCTGCCTACGGTAGTAGCCATCAACGCGTTCCCAACCGATACCAAAGCCGAACTGGATTTGGTAGAAGCCAAATGTAAGGAATTGGGCGTAAACGTAGCCCTGTCCGAAGTTTGGGCAAAGGGCGGCCAGGGTGGTATTGCCCTTGCCAAAGAAGTTATCCGTCTTTGCGAAGAGGAAAAGGGAGAATTTCGCTTTGCTTATGATACTGACCTCAGCATTGAAGAAAAGCTGAATGCCATTGCCACCAAGATTTACCATGCAGATGGTGTAGATCTGACGGCAGGTGCCAAAAAGCAGTTGAAGGAACTGGAAGCACTTGGCTTCTCCAATCTTCCTATTTGCATGGCCAAAACCCAGTATTCCTTCTCTGATGACCAGACACTGCTTGGAGCACCGAAAGGATTCCGCATTACCGTACGGAACCTGAAGGTTTCCTCCGGTGCAGGGTTCTTAGTAGCATTAACCGGAGATATTATGACCATGCCGGGTCTTCCGAAGCGTCCTGCCGCAGAACGGATTGACGTGGACGAAAACGGCGTAATCTCTGGTCTGTTTTAAACGAAAAAATTTAGGAGAAAACACATGAAACAGGTAAAGCGAGTGGTAACACTCATTTTGACACTGGCCCTGATGGCAGGCTGTCTGGTTTTCCCGGCCTCTGCAGCTGCAAAGAAAAAGGATAGCTTGAAAGTAATGGTGCTTTCAGATACACACGTTTTGGAAAGCAATCTGATTGCAGATAACAAAAGTTATCAGGATGCCCTGGCAAAGAATCTGAAGCTCTTTAATGAATCGGAAGCTATTTTTGACCAGGAAATAGAGCGGGTTTTGAAAGAAAAGCCGGATGTGCTTTTACTTTCCGGAGACCTGACCAAGGACGGCGAACTGGAAAGCCACAAGAGCGTAGCGGCAAAGCTGGAAGCCCTGAAAAAGAAGATGCCGAACCTGAAGATTTACGTTACCCCAGGTAACCACGACATCCGCAACAAGAACGGCTACAACTACGCAGAAGACACGGAAGCAACCAGAACGAATCCGGAAGATTTTCGGGATGTCTATGGCATAACCTATCAGGATGACTCTATTATTGCCACCTATAAACCGTCTACCGGAGAAGCCAATGGTCTTTCTTATGTAGCCAGACTGGATAGCGGATACACTATTATTTCTGTAGATTCCTGCTGTTACTCTTCCGACAACACCGAATCCGGTGAGGATGAACACGAAACCAGAGGAAATTTGACAGACGAATGCCGTCAGTGGGTTCTGGAACAGATTGCTGCCGCCAAAAAACGCGGAGACAAAATCATTGGTATGACGCACCACGGTGTGGTAGAACACTTTACCGTAGAACATACCATTCTGTCAGATTTCCTGATGGACAACTATGAAGACGTTGCCACCGAATGGGCAGACGCCGGCATGAGCTACGTGTTTACCGGTCACCAGCATTCCAATGACATTGCACAGCTGACCACCGAATCCGGCAATGTCATTTATGACCTGGAAACCGGTTCTGCAATGGCACATCCGTGTCCAACCAGAATTGTTACCTTCAAGAAGAACAGTGTAGAAGGAAAGACCATTCTTCATAAGAGTCTGACTTACTACAATCCGCAGACAAAGAAAATGGGCCATATTTCTGACCTGACTACTCTTTCCAGTTCGGATTCCTATGGTATTAACGCTGATATGCTGGATCAGTGGGTAAAGGATTTCTTTGCTGAAAAATTAGGCTCCTATCCCGCTTCTGTACAGAAATCGGTAGTAGCCGCCATGGAGGAACTTTTCTCCTTGGAACTGGCAGATGGTGCAGACGTACAAAAACTGCTGAACTACGTTTATTACACCAGCATGAGCGGTGATGATCACGGGGATAACCCGGAATGGTACACCAAGTCCATCGCCAAGGTTTCCACCGGTTATTTGGTAGATGAGTTGGTGCGGATTCTGAATAAGCATCTGGCAGTTATGGGTGCAGACGTCACCTTTGCCGTTCTGGATGCTCTGCTGCCGGAAGGCGTATCGCCACTCTTTACCTGGTGTGGAAGCTACCTGACCCTGGGCCCGATTGCAAAAGGTGCGTTAACTGCATTTGCTCTGAATATTTGTGATTCCATGACCAATGATCAGAACTTTGTGGACGACAATGACTTTGCCATTCAGGAAACTGCCTAAGGATAAAAAAGAAAACGGGCAAACTCTGCAAAAAACGCAGAAGTTTGCCCTTTTCGTTTGCCTTTTCAAAAAGAACGTGATAAACTTTTAGCGCAAATAAAAACCAAAAGACGTTGACGGAGACAGTACGCAGTACAGGTGCTTTGCAAGCGAACCGGGGATGGTGCAAGCCCGGCCAAAGTTCGTACCGCTGAAGATCACTCCCGAGTTGCCTGTTGAACGGAAACTATTAGACAGCGCCGGACCCCGCCGTTACCGGGAAGCATATGCTGGTATGTGTAAATGGGTGGTTAAAACGAGTTCTGACGAGCCTCGTCCTGTTTACGGACGAAGCTCGTTTTTTAGTATGTGAAGGAGGATTCCAATGTACGAAAAGGTTTCCACGGATCTAAACTTTGTGGAAAGAGAAAAAGAAATTTCCAAGTTCTGGGAAGACGAAAAAGTCTTTGAACTGACCGAACAAAAGGAAGGCCCATCCTACGTGTTCTATGACGGCCCTCCAACGGCAAACGGAAAGCCGCATATTGGTCACGTGCTGACTCGCGTAATCAAAGACATGATTCCGCGGTACCGCACCATGAAGGGCTACTATGTGCCACGGAAAGCGGGTTGGGACACCCACGGTCTGCCGGTAGAACTGGAAGTAGAAAAGGCCCTTGGCTTGGACGGAAAAGAGCAGATTGAAGAATACGGACTGGAACCGTTCATTGACATGTGTAAAGAGTCCGTATGGAAATACAAAGGCATGTGGGAAGACTTTTCCAAAGCGGTCGGCTTCTGGGCAGACATGGAAAATCCCTATGTAACCTACCACAATGACTTCATTGAATCGGAATGGTGGGCACTGAAGAAGATTTATGACAAGGGCTTGCTGTACAAAGGCTTCAAGATTGTGCCGTACTGCCCGCGTTGCGGAACCCCGCTTTCCTCACACGAAGTAGCCCAGGGTTACAAAGACGTAAAAGAACGTTCCGCCATCTGCCGCTTCAAGGTAGTAGGAGAAGACGCTTACTTCCTGGCATGGACCACCACCCCGTGGACCCTTCCGTCCAACGTGGCCCTTTGCGTAAACCCGGCAGACGACTATGAAAAAGTTAAGGCGGCCGACGGCTATACCTACTATATTGCCACCGCCCTTTGCGATTCAGTTCTCGGCTCCCTGGCCAAAGATGGCCAGCCTGCTTACGAAGTTCTGGAACACTACAAAGGACAGGATCTGGAATACAAAGAGTATGAAGCGCTGTATGAGTGCGCTGTTCCGGTTGCAGAAAAGCAGCATAAGAAAGGCTTCTTTGTTACCTGTGACAGCTACGTTACCATGACCGATGGTACCGGTATTGTACACATTGCTCCGGCCTTCGGTGAAGACGACGCCAATGTCGGCCGCAAGTATGACCTGCCGTTTGTACAGTTTGTAGACGACAAGGGTAACATGACCGAAGAAACTCCGTTTGCCGGACTGTTCTGCAAAAAGGCAGACCTGGAAGTCCTGAAAGACCTGGATGCCCGCGGCCTGCTGTTTGATGCACCGAAGTTTGAACACAGCTATCCGCACTGCTGGCGCTGTGACTCTCCTCTGATTTACTACGCCAGAGAATCCTGGTTCATTAAGATGACGGATGTCAGAGAAGACCTGATCCGCAACAACAAGACCATCAACTGGATTCCGGAAAGCATCGGCGAAGGCCGGTTCGGAAACTGGCTGGAAAATGTACAGGACTGGGGTCTGTCCCGGAACCGTTACTGGGGTACTCCGCTGAACATCTGGGAATGCCCGGATTGCGGCAAGCGCATCAGCATTGGTTCCATTGAAGAGCTGAAGTCTTTGTCGGATGACTGCCCGGATGAAATTGAGCTGCATCGCCCGTACATTGACAAGGTTCATGTAAAATGTGACTGCGGCGGATGCATGACCCGCGTGCCGGAAGTTATTGACTGCTGGTTTGACTCCGGATCCATGCCGTTTGCACAGCACCATTATCCGTTTGAAAACAAGGACCTGTTTGAAGCACAGTTCCCGGCAGACTTTATTTCGGAAGCCGTTGACCAGACCCGTGGCTGGTTCTACTCCCTGTTGGCCATCTCCACGCTGATCTTTAACAAGGCGCCGTTTAAGAACGTTATTGTTCTGGGCCACGTTCAGGACGAAAACGGACAGAAGATGTCTAAGTCCAAGGGCAACGCGGTTGACCCGATGGAAGCACTGGAAACCTATGGCGCAGATGCCATCCGCTGGTACTTCTACACGAACTCTGCTCCGTGGCTGCCAAACCGCTTCCATGGAAAGGCTGTTGTTGAAGGACAGCGCAAGGTAATGGGTACACTTTGGAACACCTACGCCTTCTTTGTTCTGTATGCCAACATTGACAACTTTGACGCTACCAAATACACCTTGGAATATGACAAGCTGTCCGTTATGGACAAGTGGTGTCTGTCCAAGCTGAATACCATGATTCAGGGTGTAGACCAGAACCTGAATGACTACAGAATTCCGGAAGCCGCTCGGTACATTTCCGACTTTGTAGACGACCTGTCCAACTGGTACGTTCGTCGTTGTCGTGACCGTTTCTGGGCAAAGGGCATGGAACAGGATAAGATTAACGCCTACATGACACTGTACACGGCGCTGGTTGTTACCTCTAAGGTAGCTGCTCCTATGATTCCGTTTATGACAGAATCCATTTATCAGAACCTGGTTCGCAGCATTGACAAGGACGCCCCGGTTTCCATCCATCTGTGTGACTTCCCGGTTGCCAACCTGGATCACATTGACAAGGCTCTGGAAGATGACATGCAGGAAGTCCTGAATATTGTCAGCCTGGGTCGTGCCTGCCGCAACGGATCCAATCGGAAGAACCGTCAGCCGCTGGCCGGTATGTATGTGAAGGCTACCAAGGAACTGGGCAACTTCTACACGGACATCATCAAAGATGAATTGAACGTGAAGAAAGTGGAATTTGTGGAAAACACCGACGTTCTTATGACCTACGGTTTCAAACCGCAGATGAGAACCCTTGGTCCGAAATACGGTAAGCAGCTGAATGAAATTAAGGAAGCGCTGGCCGCTCTGGACGGAAGTGCTGCCAAGAAGGAACTGGATGAAACCGGCACCCTGAAGCTGACCATCAGCATCGGCGAAATTGCCCTGACTGCAGAAGACCTCTTGATTGAAACCAAGCAGGAAGAGGGTTACTACACTCTGTCCGAAGGAGACCTGGTAGTTGCACTGGATATCAAGCTGACGGACGAACTGGTAGAAGAAGGCTTTGTTCGCGAACTGGTTTCCAAGATTCAGACCATGCGGAAAGACGCTGGCTTTGAAGTCCAGAACCACATTCACGTGTGCGTATCCGGATCCGACAAGATTAACGCCATTGTTTCTGGCAACAAAGATTCCATTGCGGGCGATGTACTTGCTGACTCCGTAACAGTTGGATCTCTGGATGAAGCCGGTTACAAAGCAGACTGGAAGATCAACGGAGAAGCCGCATCCATTTCTGTAACCAAAGCAGAGTAATATGGAATTTTATGAGTTCTTTGAAAAACTAATTGAATTCTTCCCGGAAGGGTATGAAAGTGTAAAAGCCATGTGCCAAGCTTGCTTGCCATGGCTTTATGCCTTTTTTACACTGGCAACCTGCTTTTTAGGGCATTTTATGCACAAGGTGTGGAATGCGTGTCTGTTTTTCAGCATTGGCTTTTTCCTGCCGCTGATTATCTTATTTGCGGTATTGAAGGAACCTTCCGGTGTCCT